>CAIZKT010000341.1:0-12127 GCA_903933565.1 uncultured Victivallales bacterium
GCCGACAAAATAAATTTTCTACCTTTCTCTTTGTTACATAATAGCTTACAACGCGACATTATTTCGTCAGGACTTTTATCCATCACATATCTGGGATCAATATTCCCACATCGGATAACATCCGGCCCCAAGACTTCATAAGCATGCTGAAGATCAACCTGCCAGTCTTGCCCTGACGCTGGCCATGTGTTACATTGTGCACATGCAGACCGTATCCATCCGAGAACTGCATTTGGGCACCGGGAAGTGGGTACGTCGTGTTGCCCGCGATGGTCGGGTTGTGGTGACGGATCGCGGCAGGCCCGTGGCGACACTGTCCCCCTTTGCGCCGGCTGACCTGGGCACCGCCTTTGGCGACCGCAAGCTGGCGCCGGGGTTTGCGGCTCTGACGCTGACGGCAGGTGATTCGACCGCCTATGTCTCCGAGGATCGGGACCGTCCGTGATCTACCTCGATACGGCGTGCCTGGTTAAGTGCTACGTCCCCGAGCCCGGCTCCGAGGAAGTGCGGCGCCTCGCGGTGACCGCCGGCCATGTGGCCTGTTGCGCCTACGGTCGGGCCGAGTTGGCCGCGGCCCTGCAGCGGAAGGTACGTGAGGGCCTGCTGAGCCCGGATGCTATGCAGGCCGTATTCCGGCAGATACACCTCGATGACGACAACCGGGTGGTCACCTGGTTTCCCGTCACGGAGGCCCTGCTCGAAGCGGTTGTGATGGCGTTCGAGACGCTTCCGGCGGATGCCTTCCTGCGGGCTGGAGACGCCATCCATCTGGTCTGCGCTCGCGAGCAGGGCTTCGCCGAGATCCACAGCAGCGACCGTCATCTCCTCGCTGCCGCATCGCGGTTCGGCCTGGTGGGGCGCAATATCCTGTCCTGACGGTACGGAAAGGAGTGTGGAGCATGCACGCCGTTCTCAGCCGGAATCTCTACCTGGTAAAAGAGCACGTCGGGTTCCTTAAGGCAGCCAACAACTACGACATCCACGACCCCGACAGCGGGCAGACCATCATGGAGTGTCGCGAGGAACGCCTAGGCTTCTTCACCAAGCTCTTCCGCTTCACCGACTTCAAACGCATGACGCCCTTTGACATCCGCATCCGGACGCCGGACGGGAAGCAGGTTGTGCGGGTGACCCGCGGCATCTCCTTCTTCCTCTCCAAGGTGGAGGTTTTGGACGAGAACGACCGGGTGATCGGCAGCTTCAAGCAGAAGCTCTTCTCGCTCGGCGGCGCTTTCACGGTGCTGGATGTCGGCGGTCGGCCGGTCTGCCAGTTGAAGGGCAAGTGGACCGGCTGGGACTTCCGCTTCCTGGCCGCGGAGACCGAGCTTGCCCATGTCACCAAGAAGTGGGCCGGACTCGGGAAAGAGCTCTTCACCAGCGCCGACAACTACGCGCTGCAGATCTCCGAGGTCGTGCCCGTGGACAGCGTCGCCCGCCAGCTCATCCTGGCGGCGGTGATGTGTATCGATATGGTGCTGAAGGAGTAGCCATTGCTCAAGACGGTTGAGGAGAACGACGGCATGGCCACGGTGACACCACGGATCTTCGCTACCGATGGGACCAGAAGCGCCTCGATCCGACCGCCGTCTTGCCGGCGGGGTGCGATTTTGAGATCACGAAGCACTTCAGTGCCACCATGGCCGTTCTGATCCGGTACAGCACCGCCTACCGTGCCTATGTCGACTGGAGCAAGGTGGAGGCCGACGTGGCCCGCCCCGCCGAGCTGCTGCCGATCGTAGAGAACCTGGCCAACCAGTACGAGGACCTGCTCAGGACCTACGCCATGGCCCGCACCATCGTGGATGCCTGTCCCGGCTCGGACGGGGCGCGGGTGCTGGCGGAGATGCTCGCGTTCGGCGACGAAACGGTGGCCACCTCGGCGGCCTTCAGGAAGGAGCTGTTGCGGCGGCGTGCCGCGCTGCTTCCGGGACGTCGCCGCGGACCCGTTTGAACTGCAGAATCTGGCCGGCAGCGGCGCTCAGCCCGAGCTGGCGCGGGACCTCGACCGGCGCCTCCGCGCCTGGGACCGCGGCACCCCGTGGGCGGTGAATCCGACCTCGATTGCGGGGGGCTAGAACCAGCTCCAGCAGAACCTTCGGCTTGCCAGCATCCCGCCTGGAGCCAGTGGGCCGCTCGGGCGTAGCCAGAGCTTCCGCCGTCTCCTTCCCCCGCCACGCAACCCCGTGCAACCCGGTCGGGACGGGTCGGGGACGGTCGAGCGGACCGCTGCTCCACGCCTGGCGCCGTCGGGCGCCAGGCGGAAAGAGACGCCAGCCCGGCCCGCCATCTCCTTCCCCCGCCACGCAACCCCGGGCAACCCGGCCAGCTCTAGAACGGTAAGTCCTTGGCGCACTGCATGATCAGTGACAGCGAGACGGCGAGCATGCCGGCCAGGCCGGCGCCACAGCAGAAGCCGGCCGCGACCACGGGGACGTAGCGGCTCCAACGCTCCTCGCCGAGGCGCCGACGGAAGTAGTAGCGCCCGATCAGCGCCCCGACGAAGAGTGACAGCCCGCCGTGCAGCGGCGCCCCGACGCCGCCGAGCAGGCCGTAGAAGAAGGCGACGGGGAGGCCCAGGCGCCCCAGGAGGTTGTAGAGCAACAGCCCGACCAGGGCCGCGGAGAGGATGGTCCTGGCATTCAGCGCCTGCAGCAACAAGGGCGACTCGGTGCTGTTGGCCGTGAAGATGAGATAGGCCTGGCGGGCAGCCACAGGCCACTGGCGGGCGGCGAAGGGGAATGAGCCGGAGGGCAACTGGTTCAGGTGCCAGAAGAACGACCAGAACAGGAAGCTGCACACGAAGATGATGGGGAACATAAGCAGCTCGGCCTTGATGATCGAGGAGAAGCGAGTGCGGGTGAGTTCCAGCTCGCGGAAGCGCGCCGCCGCGCCGCCGTAATCGCTGAGGGGGATCGGCGCGAACCAGATATCGATGGCCTTGTAGCCGCTCAGGATGAACACGGTCTCCTTGAGGAACGGGGTCGACAGGCCGCCGCCGGTCAGTCCCACCAAGCGGGCCGAGATGTAGCTGTGCAGCGGCGTCCAGATGAAGCCGAACAGCAGGACTATCCAGAGCGGAAAGCTGGGCACCAGAATCTTGCAGAGAGCGCAGAAACAGCTCACCGAGACGATGAACAGCGCCGCCGCGACCCATATCGGGAAGTCGCCACGTTCCTTGCAGGCGGTGCGGAAGGGTGGTTCGCCCGGCGTCGGCGCAAGCGCGAGGGCAGGCGGGCCGCCCTTACCGCGCCGATAGCCCCGGAAGGCCTGGACCATGCTCCACAGGCCAATGAGCGCCACGCTGGCCGCCAGGCCGACGCCGACGCTGAGGTAGAAATCGAAGCTGAGGACCATCTGGTTCACCAGCAGTCCATTGCCCGGGGTCCAGTGCGGGAAGGCGCCGAGCCGCAGGAGGATGGGGCCGGCGATGACGCCGGTGAGCAGGGTGGAGGTGAAGGTCCCGGCCACCAGCCGGAACGGTAACACCATCCCCGCCAGGAACAGCCCCGCATCGAAACTCACGGAGACGAGGCTGGCGGGCAGGAAGCGTTCGACATTCGGGGTGAAGTCGACAAAGGGAATGGGGAACAGCATGATGGGTTTACTGAGAAACAGGCCGCTGGCCACGGGGACGACCACATACAGGGTGGCGAAGACGATGCCGAAGCAGGCCCCGACGCTGAAGACATTCCAGCGCCAGGAGCGCTTGCGGCGCCCGCCATCGGTGTCCCGTTCGGTGGACTCGGCCAGGGCGGTGGCGCCTTCGGCCGCGATGGGGGCCAGGGGGAAAGGCAGTCGTTCCAGGTCGGAGGTCAGGCGGAAGACGATGTAGCCCAGGCCGAAGAAGCCCAGGCGGCCGAGGACCCAGCCCATGGCCATCAGGGAGATCGGCGCCAGGAAGCCACGGGAGCGGCTCCACCACCAGTCGGGGTGCGCCAGGTTGCGCTCCTGGATGGCCGGCGAGCTGACCGGGGGCACGACCCAGTCCGGGATGCGGTCGGCCAGGGTGCTGGTCTCAGGCGCCTGCAAGAGGTACTGGTTCCAGATGGGGCCGGCGAAGGGGCCGCCGGAGAGCGCCACGTGGCCGATGGTCACCGCCGCGATGCCGGAGGCGACATAGAAGAGGACATAGACCTCCTGGCGCTTGAGGTTGGAGAAGCTGCGTCGGGCCAGCTCGGCGAAGAGGATGATGGTGACCCACTCGGCGGCGGCGCCGAGGGACTGCCCGGCCACCAGGCCCATGTAGATGGCGCCGGGCATCATGACCAGCGCCACAAACACGGCGCCGACCACGGTGCGGCTGGAGAAGCCGTCCTCGTAGGGGCCGCGGTCGAGCCGGTCGTCGGGGTTGGGGGCGACGGCCGGTGGCGGGTTGACGGGTGGGGTCTCGGGGCTCACGGCCTGGCCTCCGGCTGAACTGAGACGGGGCCCGACGGGGCCGGGAAGAGGTGGCGACCACGCTCGCGGTAGGCGTCGATTTCCTTTTCCGTCAGCACCCGCCACAAGAGCAACTGACGGCGCAGAGCAAAGACGAAACGAGGCATCATGCGGCGCCAGTTCTGGTGGTCGCCGCTGTAGCGCCGGGCCTGCAGGTGGTACTGGCAGATGCCGCGGTCCTCGCGGAAGACGACGCGCAGGTTGACGTCATGGCTGATCCCCAGGTCAAAGGGCGCCATCCAGGCTCGGAAGGCCAGCGTCGGGACCGAGTGACAGCCCTCGGCGTCGACGCGGCAGCGCAACTGGTCGATGGCGAGTTGGCCGACGGTGACGCCCTCGATGCTGGCCAGGAACTCGGCCATGTAGGCCTGCATGGCGACGGCGTTGGAGGGCAGGGTGACGAAGGGCAGGTAGAGCGAGACCACGTCCACCTCGCCGCTGGTATCCTCCACGTCGGCGCCCTCTTTCTCCGTGTCCGGGGTGGCCGCGTGGTACGCCTGACGGGCGGGGTAGACCGTGGACAGCAGCACCATCAGCATGGTCAGCGCCGTCACCAGGATCGTGGTGCCGGCGGTGTAGTTCAGCGTCAGACCTCCCAGCCAGCCGGTGGCCTGGAAAAGGCGCGCCGCCGCCTGTCCGAGCAGGTAGCCCAGGCCGGCGCCGATGATGGCATAGACCGTCGACTCGGCCAGAAACAGCGCCGAGACGCTGCCAGGCGCCAGTCCCACCGAGTTGTAGACGAAGATCTCGCGCCGCCGTTCGTAGACCGAGCCCATCATGGTGCCGAGTACCATCACGAAACCGAGAAACAGCGGTACGACGATCTGCCAGGCCGCGCTCAGTTGGCTGGTGTCCATGGCCGCAAAGAGGGTCACGGTGCTGCCATCGCAGGCCAGGATGGTGAGGTTGGAGCGCTTGGTGTAGCCCTCGGCTTCCTGGTTCAGGTTGGCGCCGGGAGCGGCCCGCACCGCGACCGAACGGATGGTCGCCCCGAGGCGCAGGGCGAACCCGAAGGGGACGATGGCAATCTGGTCCGAGGCGTAGTGGATGTACTGTTCGAGGGTATCGGGCTTCTCCGCTTCGGAGGTGGCCTTGGCCCGGATCTCCTGCTGCAACACGAAGTTCACCGGGGTCAGCGGCTCGCCATCGATGTCCGCAAGGCGTCGAAGCGCTGGGCCTCGAACACGCCGATGACGGGGACCTCCTGGCCGAAGAGACGGACGCGGCGCCCCAGCGCCTGCTCCCCCTCGCCGAGGCCCAAGCGCGTGGCCATGTGCTGCGGCAGGATGATGCCAGGCTCATCCGGCGCCGTGAACCAGCGTCCGGCCAGCAGCGTCCCGGCGACCCCGGTGACCTTGGCCTCCTGCGGATCCATGCCGATCAGCGCCACCGCCGTGAAATCGCCGCCGCCCGCGGGCGCGCTCCCGCTGCCAACAAGCCGCTCGTCCGGCCCATTCTCCACCGCCGTCAGATCGACCTGGGAAAGCTGGCCGCTGCGGTCGGAGAAGAACCACGAACGCGCCGCCACCACTGCGCCGGGGGCGTCGGCGCCGGGCGCAAAAGTGCGGTCCACCGACGTCTGCAACGGCAGCGGCAACGGCTGCCAGCCCCGGTCGCGGATCAGCAGCCCGCGGTACGACGGGACGCCTTCGGGGTGCCGCAGGCGCGAGATGCTGACGACCGGCGTCAGGGAGGTGAAGGAGAGCAGGATGAAGGTGACCATGACCACGGTCAGTCCGGTCAGGAAACCCCGCTGCGGGCGTCGCCGGATATTCGAGATGCCCAGGTCCACGGCGCGGACCGCGATGCCGCCGAGGTTGAGTGGCTCGTCATGCCGTCCCACCAGGGCTCGCTTGCGCTCCTGCAGCACGGTGTCCATGCGCACCACGATCAGGACCGCCACCGTCGCCACCAGGGCCACGATGATGAAGGCCAACAGCACCAGGAACGGCGTCAGGGTAAAGCGGAAGGCGGGGTGTACGGCGGCGAGCAGCAGGAAGCAGGCCGAGAAGATGCCAGCGATGCCGGCCATGCGGCGCTTGATGGTGCCGGCGGCGAGGAGCAGGCGCTCCAGGCAGTACGAGAACGGCAGCAGCAGGGCCAGGTAGAACAGGACGCCGCGGATCATGTTGTTGATCACGGTGAGCACCTCGGCATAGGCCTTGCCCTCGAGGGCCCAGCCCTTTTCGCTGGCCAAGCGGTAACCGCGCCAGTCGCTGCGTTCCAGCGCCCCCTGGGCTGCATCGAGGTGCTGCCGGGCTTCGTCGTGGAACTGCCGCAGCCGCGGATTGCGCACGCCGTTGCGTTCGAGCTTGCGGATGCGCGACTCATCCAGACGCCACATGTCGCCAGCGCCCTGCATCACCATCGACGGCAGGGTGCGCAATTCGTCCAGCACAAAGCCGCTGCCTTCGGGTTTCTCGACCCGGTTGTTGATCAGGATCAGGCGTTTGCCCTGGAAGCCGAGACCCAGGGTCAACATGACGCGCAGGGTCGGATCGCCCCAGAGGGTCACCAAGGCCTCGGCATCGTCGCCCCACAGCGCGTCGGGGCTGCTGCGGCCGAACTGGAAGGGCGAGGACAGGGTCGAGGCTTCGAGAATGGCGGCGTCCTTCAAGGGGATATAGCCACGCGGGTCGGTGAGGCCAGTCAGAGTCACGGCGCTGCACGGGAAGCAGACCAGGTTGAGGTGCTGCTCGACCGTCTTCATCTCGACGGTCCACGGATAGTCATTCGGCCGGGCCATGTCAATGCCGTAGATCAGAGAGCCATCCTGCGGCGTCACCTCGGGCTTGCCGGCCCGCCGCAGAATCTTGCGGTACTGCGCCACGGCCGCAGGATTGGCGTCGAGAAAACGGGGGGTGGCGGTGCCATAGGCCTCGAGCAGACAGTTGCGGAACTGCCAGTTGTCGGTCATCTGCAGCAGCCCGGGGAAGGAGAATTTCCCCTTCTCATCGGTGAAGGTAGCCGGGATGCCGCGCGTGCCCATGAGGTGCTTGTCACCGCGCTGCGTCTTGAGGAACACGAGGGCGCCGCTGAGGGGCTGGTTGGGGGTGTAGTCCTTCTCCTGGTCGAGCCAGGCCACACGGCCAGCCAGATTGGCCCACACATCGAGCAGCTCGGAACTGACAAACGGCCCCGACCACTCGGCGATAGCCCGCGCCACCGCGGCCAGCCCGGGGCGCTCACCGGCCTTGGCGGTGACTTGCCGCTCGAGGATGTCCAGGCGCAAGCGCTCAAAGCGGTCCCCCGGGGTATCGACGTAGCGGCGGTCGTCGTTGACCGTGGCCAGCGTGATGGCGGGGAACCCGGCCGTCACCGGCACCTCACTCTCGAACGGCGCCTGGTACGGAAAGTAGGTCCACCAGCCGCGCCCCCGGGTCAGGTTAATGCAGTCAACGATGTAGGGCGTGCCAACCAGTGTTGCCCCGGTCTTCTCCGCCCCGGGCCCCGCGACCAGCGCTTGCGCATACTTGTCCAGCGAGTCCCCCAGCACACTGAACTTGGGCCGAAGCAGGTGCTCGTACTGACCGCGAAAACGGCCCAGGGCGAAGATGCCGCAGCGGTCCGAACGCGAAGAGAGGTCGAGCCCGACCAACAGCCCGGGACGGCCCATCCTGGCGAGCAGCGAGTTCTTCTGAGCCTCCGACCAGCCCTCCTTGAGGCCCTGGCGCAGGCGGGCGGTGACATCGATCATGCCCGCCATGGCCTGACCGTGAGCCCCCGTGAAGAGCGCATACACCGGCCGCCGGGTGGGGGTCACGGCGAAGTAGCGCGCCAGCTCCAGCAGGACGGCGGCGCCGCAGGCCTGTTCGGCGCCGGGGGCCAGGTCCGGCACGACGCTGATGCTGTCGTAGTACGCATGGAACACCACCGGGGCGGCATCGGGGCTGCCGACGGCGGCCGTGCCCTGGTTGAGGCGGGCCAGAAGGCTCACGGCGCGGGCCGGCTGCCACTCGGTCGCAGCGTGTACGACCGCCGTCGGCGTGGGCGTCGCCAGCAGACGATCGAGGGCCGGCAGGTCCGCCGTCGCGACATAGTAGCGCGGCACATCGGCGGGGACCGAGAGGAACTTGCCTTGAGCCGTGTAGCAGGTGGCCTCATCGTTGGCGCGAAAAATCACGGCTCGACCGCCGAATTCGGGGATGCTGAGCCACTCGAGGTTGCTGGCCCAGTCCAGCACCACCAGCGCCCCGCGCAGGGGCTTGCCGCTGAGTTCCGCCTCGCTGCCAGAGCCGATGTCCAGCAGCGGCCCCGTCAGGCCGGCCGACGGCGTGCTGGCGGTGCGGGCCAGGTTCGGCCACAGCGGCTGCAGGGGCACGCGGACCTCCCCCGCGGCCGTCACGCCAGACAAGAAGGCCTCGATCGTACGCGGCACCGGGACCTCAATCTCGGTGGTCTCGATCTCGGCGTTGAGGCCGCGCAGGACCTCCTGGATATAGGCCACGGCATCCGCCGCCCCGGGTGAGCCGGTCAGCCGACTGGGCGTCCGGGTGAGTCGCTGCAGGTCGGCGCGGATGCGGTCCGGGCGCAAGTCGGCGCCAGCGCTGCCCTCCCCGATCTTGGCAACCGTCAGCGCCACCGGCCGCGGCCGCCCCAGCCAGACCGCCGTACCCACAGTCAGCGCAATGAACGCTACGGCAATGAGGACCCAACGCACGGAACGTCACCCCCAGAAGTGATACACTGGAGTGCTGGTGAACGCCCCCCAGATGCCCCAGATGCTGCCCACGACGAACTCCCCAAGCACGAGCCCCACGAAGAAGGGCATGGCCTGCCGATAGGTCGTGGCGCCGCCGTAACGAGTGATGATGGCCTTCGCCAGCCAGGCCAGGAAAATGCAGGCCCAGAGCTTACCCATCGACCACGAGGTGGCGGTCGCGTAACCCACCGGATGCCAGACCCACCAGGTGAAACTGCTGCGCATCGTGCCCAGGAAGAAGGTGAACAGCGCGCCCGCCACCGTAGCCACCGTGGCCGCCACCCGGGCTTTTTGCGGGAAGGAGAGCCAGCCCTCGAGACGCTGCCAACCCTGGCTGGCAAAGGCCTGACCGGCTGGCCGACCGCTGTAGCCATGCACATAGAGCGCATGGAGCAGCGCCCAGTAGGCCGAGACCAGACCGACCAGCAGCGCCACCCCCGTGGCCCACATCATGGACCGGGCCGTGGCCCGACGCAACTGCGCGATCTTCAAGGCTTCCATACTATGCGCCGAAAAGTGGGCCCGGTAGGCCCGGTTGAACCAGAAGAAGAACGAGAAGGTCGCCAGGTTGCCGGAACTGATCTGGCGCGTGCCTATCGCGTTGTTGATCAGCGTCTCCGGCCCGATGAGGTGCAGATCGTGCGCCGGCGGTCCCAGCTCGGCTCGCATGCGCGCGATGGCGATCGAGTAGAGGTAGAAAAGCAGGAAGAACAGCAGCATCATCCCCGGCGAAGCCCCGAGCGCTACCCCGCAACCGATGAGGAAGATGGTGCAGGCCACCAGGCAGACGAACGCGGTCCGGTAGCGCAGGGGCTCGGCGGCATCATCGGCCCCGCCGGACAGACCGAGAACCGTGCGCCCGGCGGCCGCCAAGTGTCGCCGGGCCAGCCATAGCGCCAGCACCCCCAAGGCCAGGTAGCCGCCTGCCGCCTGCTCGTCAGGGAACGGGAAACCGGGCAACTCACGCACCCCCACCACCGCCGAAAGCACCTGCTGGACTTTGAACAACAGAAAGAAGAACCAGCAACTGAAAGCCAGGTCGGTCGGCAGGAAGTAGGCCAGGCCAATGACGAACGGATACAGGTTGATCTCGGTGGAGGCAATCGCGTTCCACGGCCGCTCGACAAAGTACTCGCGGAATTCGAAGGCCTTGACGATGGGAACTTTCGGAAAGGTCGGGTAGAGGGTGTTGAAGCCGTTCAGCACATCGATGGCCGCGGTGAGGCCAAAGCCGACCCAGAACAACCGACTGCGCAACAGCTCCCCGAGGCTGGTGCAGATGAGCAAGGGAATCTGGATGATGGGAAAACTCAGGCGCTCCTTCTCGGTCCAGGGTTGGCGGAAGAAGACGTTGAGGCAGAACAGCGCTGCCATCAGGGCCAGCAGAAAGGCGCTCCAGAAGGCCAGGGGCTTCACCCAGGCGGCCAGGATTCTGGAGTCGTACAGCCAGCCATTGCCCACCGCCAGACCCGTGATCGCTGCCTTGTCGGAGACCATGGCCCAGGGCTTGAGGAAGGGCAGCAGGATCGTGTCCCAGCGGTTCTGGGGGTTGGCGTTGTAGGTCGGATAGGTCAGCATCGGGATCATGATCTGCAGCAGATCGTGACTGCAGAGGGTCCCCGCCACCGAGAGCATGACGTAGATGGTCAGCAGTTCCCCCGGCTCCAGAGCGAGGGCCGGCCAGCGTCGGCGAACCGCCAGGTTGACCAGCGCCAGAAGGAAGAGCACGAAGGTGACGTGGAAGAACAGCGAAATCGCGGTCGAGTGCCCGGTGTACCAGATCAACTCCGCCTGCACCACCCACATGGACAGGATCGGCATGAGGGCACAGGCGATGGCCATGGCGCGCAGGGTCACCACCCGCGGGGCCACGAGATCGCCTTGAACCGCGCCGGTCGGCGCCTCTTCCGGCGCCGGCATCCCTGCGTGCTCCACCGTCGTCCCCCTTGCCCAGCGCTCGCGGCGGCCCCGGCGCCTACTTGCCGTCTTGCAGGCTGCGGTAGTAGTCGCTGACGATGTCGCGGTACTCTTCCGAGATCTTGTTGATATCGACATCGTCGGTGGCCGCGCCGCCGGTTTGAGAGACGGTCGCCACCGGCATGGGCAGCACCACGCCGCTATTCATCTCCACCTGCGTGTCTTCGAGTCGGCGCAGCACCCGGCGGTGCAGCGAGCCGAATTCTTTCATCTTGCCGGCCGCATTCTCGACGCCGCGCAGTTCGCGCGCCGCGGTGCCCAGGCTGCCGGTGCCCAGGTAGAGCAAGCGCGCCGTGGCGTAGACCGCCTCGGTCTCCTGCCGCAGTTTGGTCGGGCTGTTGCCATGGCTGGCGGTCGCCAGATCGCGGCGTGGGGCCTTGCCGAACATGCCGATGGTCTCAGACTCGCCGCCGAGCTTGCCTCCGCCGGTGGCGCGCGCGTCCATGGTGGAGCCCTCGTCCTCGGTGACCATGCCCTTCTGGAAGGGATCCTGGGTACGCCGGGCGTGGGTGGCCGTGCCCTCCAGGCCCTTGACATGGTTCTCGACCAGCTCGCCGTTGGACTGCCCCTCACGGCCCGCGCCGCTGCGGCCGGTCATCTCGTTGTCGTTCGGGCGTGTGTTGCCCGACTTGCCCTTGGCCGAGAAGCAGGGCATGGGCCCATCCATGACCGCCCAGCCCATCTCGATGTCGGCGATCATGTTGTTGCCCGTCGTGTCCTGGCTCTGTGCCTCGATATCCGAGGCCTGGTCGAGCAGTTCGCCAACAATGTCCTCAAGCTCATCGGGGAGAGGTACCAAGGGCATATTCGGGAACTCGTCGCTGTCGAAACTCTCCATGTTCCAGACGATGTTGTCGGGGATATCCATCAGCCACATCTCGACGTCCTCTACCCGCTCCTTGGTGCTGCGGATCGCGTCGAGCAGGCTGTCCTCCTTCTGCACTGCGATCTCCATCGCCGGCGCGTTCTCGCTCTCCATGGCCTGCTCCACGTCCTCCAGGATCTCACGCA
>CAIZKT010000342.1:0-1613 GCA_903933565.1 uncultured Victivallales bacterium
CGCCGACGACGTGTTGCAGGATGTATACCTTGCCGCAAGCCGCCGTCTGCCTGACTACCTGCTGGACCCGGCTGTACCCGTGTTCGTGTGGCTAAGAACGATGACAGAGCAGGTTCTGGCGGACACCTATCGTCGGCACATAGGCGCGCAGAAGCGTGATGCCAGGTGTGATATTCCGTTGAATGGCCCAGCAACAGGATCATCGTCTTCAATTTCCATCGCCGCCAAGCTTGCGGCGTCAGTGACATCGCCAAGCAAAGCTGCGGCACGGACAGATACCCGAGAGCAACTCTACGCGGCCCTTGAGAAGATGGATCCCATCGACCGGGAAGTGCTGGCGCTCAGGCATTTCGAGGATCTAAGCAATGACGAAGTAGCCGAAGTGTTGGGTCTGAAGAAAGCGGCGGCGAGCAATCGCTATGTGCGTGCGCTCAAGCGCTTGAAAGACATCATGTCGGAAACTGGGTTTGACGAGTTGGCATGAACAAGGTGCCACGGAACTGAGGGACCATGACGAATCACAGTAAGAGACAGATGACGATCGAGGAAGTAACAGAGGAGTTCCTTAAACGCCTCAAATCCGGGGAGCAGCCCTCAGTAGAGGAATACCGCGAAGCCCACCCGGAGCATGCGGACGAGATTGCGAGCCTCTTCCCGGCCATTCTCGCGCTTGAAAACTTGGGCGTAGAGCAGAGCGCCAGGCGCGAGATGGCTAAACTGGACAATGCCAGCATTGGTGCGAATGCGCAACGGTTAGGCGACTTCCGTATCATTCGAGAGATAGGACGCGGCGGTATGGGTGTCGTGTACGAAGCCGTGCAGGAGTCGCTCAATCGGCGCGTGGCGGTAAAGGTGCTGGCCGCCGACTTCACCGCCTCCGCTACGGATCGACAACGGTTTCAGCGGGAAGCCGAGGCCGCAGGGAGACTGTACCACACCAATATCGTGCCGGTCTTCGGTGTGGGGCAGCATGGCCAACTTCACTATTACGTCATGCAGTACATTGACGGCGTGGGGCTCGACGCTGTTCTGTCCCAGCTTCCTTCGATTCTCGGCGGCAGAGGCACTGCGAAGCTGGAGGCTGGTGCGGACGTATCAAGATCCTCTTCTGGTCCGGCAGCCGAAGCCGCATCCCTGTTGGCACGCGACTATTGGCAAAGCGTCGCACGCGTTGGCATGCAGGTGGCGGAGGCACTGTCACATTCCCACAGTCACGGAGTTGTCCACCGTGATATCAAGCCTTCAAACCTGTTGCTGGACAATAAGGGACGCGTGTGGGTGACTGATTTCGGTCTGGCCAAGCACGAAGCCGCTGAGGCCCTCACGACAAGTGGCGGGCTGGTCGGCACCTTGCGGTACATGGCCCCTGAGCAGTTCGACGGCGATGCGGATGCGAGAAGCGACGTCCATAGCCTGGGTCTGACGCTATATGAGTTTCTCGTATTGGCTCCGGCGTTCCCCGAGTCCGGCCACGGCGAACTTGTGCGTCTGAAGACGACGACCGAACCCGCACCTGTGAGAGCGAGAAACTCCGGCGTTCCGCGGGATCTGGCCACGATCGTCGA
Organism: uncultured Victivallales bacterium; assembly: GCA_903933565.1. Taxonomy (GTDB): domain Bacteria; phylum Verrucomicrobiota; class Lentisphaeria; order Oligosphaerales; family JAFGRS01; genus CAILUI01. Next base: position 1,566 of record CAIZKT010000342.1, read on the forward strand.
GAAGGCGTGCGCCCTCTCGCCGGAGCACCGCTACCAGACAGCCGCCGA
>CAIZKT010000343.1:0-6099 GCA_903933565.1 uncultured Victivallales bacterium
ACCTCAGGTCCTGGGTTTCAGGAAACGGCGAGACGGCGAGACGGGGAAACGGCGACTGGAGGAGACGGACAGGGAGACTGGCGGAGAGGAAAACAGGGTTCAGGGTCAGCCAAGCCCCCGGCTGGTGCCGGACCTACCGGAATGAGACGTGCCGACGCGGGTCCCATTCCGACCCGGCCGGGACGCGCCGGATCGCCTGGAGGGCGGCCCTGCGTGGCCGCCGCGGCGCCGACGCAGCGGCGCCCTCCCACGCCCCTCGTCCGCTGCGGCGGACGAAGGGCGGAATGAGAAGCGCCTGGTGTCATAGGAGCTTGCTGCAAGTCTCATACAAGGGTTCAGCAGGATCCCCGGCTGGGGTCGGACACGACCGCTACGGTTGACATCTCCACCCCTTCCGCGTACGTTTCCGTGCTTCGCGTGCCCTGCGCCAGCGGCCCTCAGGAACTTGCCGCTGGTGGGGTCCGTGGGCGCGAGCAAGAAACCGGGTTGATCTAAAAGCCGTCCTCTGGAAGGCCGGGTTTGAATAATCGTGGGCGCCAGGCTAGAACAGTTGGGGCCGCAGTCATCGAATCACCTTCATCACCAGGCCAGGGGTACGCCGAATGAGCGCCTGGCTGCAGTCCCAATCGTCGGTATTCAGCGCCCTCGCGGCGGTGGGATGGTTCCTGCTGGGCGCGGCTGGCATGGGTGCGGCGGTGCTGCGGCGCCGGGAACCGCGCCTGTCGTGGGAGTGGGCTCTGGTAGCGCTGACGGTAGGGATGATCGTGGTGGGCTGGGGGGGCATGGTCCTGGGCCTGCTTCACGCCTTTGGCCGGGTCTCCACCCTCTGGTATCTGGCGGCGGTTGCGGCAGCGGCCATACCCTCTCTGTGGATCACCGGGCGCAGCGCGTTCCGGCAGGGCGTCTACCCGCGGGCGGCGCCGCTGGTGGTGGCCGGTTTGGGCCTGTTGATCGTGATCACCCTGGGCGCGGCGCTCTGTCCGCCGGTGAGCTGGGATGCCTTGGTCTACCACATTGCCGTGCCCAGCCGCTGGCATGGTGACGGCTATCCCGCCGTGTATTCCGACCTGCCCTACTCCGGCTTCCCTCTTTTGGCCGAGTTGTGGTTCTGGCTGTTGCTGCCGCTGGACGGGCTGATCGCGCCGCAGCTGCTCATGTACGTGGTCTGGCTGCTGGCGCTGAGTGGGCTGTATCTGCTTTTGCGGGAGCGTCTGGCTCAATCCTACGCGCTGCTGTTGGCCCTCGCCTTCGCCAGCAGCGCCACGGTGCTGATGAGCGCCACCGACACCTATGTGGACCAGATGGTGGTTCTGGTTCTGACCCTCATGCTGTTGCAGCTTCGACGCGTCCTGCCCGTGGCCCCGAGCACGAGCGAACTGGGTCGAGCCCTGCTCCTGGGGCTGCTCGCGGGCGGCGCGGCGGCAGTCAAGTTGACCGGGGCAGTGCTGGTCCTGCTCCCTCTTGTCTGGTACGGCCTGCACTGGCGGCGCCTGCCGCGGCCGCGGCTGGGGGTCATCGTGGCGGTGTATCTGGCGGTGGCGGCCGCGACCGCGCTGCCGTTCTACCTGCGACCGTGGCTGCTGACGGGGAACCCGCTGCACCCCTATTTCGCCGCCTGGTTCACCGCTGCGCCGGCCGAACTGGCCATGAGCGCCTACCATCACGCTATCGGCAGCGCCAGGTTCGGCCTGCACTCGGTGGCCGGGTTCTTCAGCGCCCCGCTGCTTCTGGCTCTGCGACCGCAGCTCTTCGAGGGGGGGTTCGGTTGGCAGGGGCTCGTGGTTCTGGCCCTGGCTCTGCTGGCGGTGGTCTGTGCGGCGCGGCGGTCGGAGTGGCTCTGTCTGTTTCCTGCCTGGATCGGCGCGGCCCTGTATGTCTTTTGGTTCGCCACGGCGCAGCAGAGTCGGTTTCTGGTGCCCGCGGCGCTGGTGGCAACCGTGCTTGCGGGCGAAGGGTTGGCGCGGCTGCCGCCGGGGGTGCGACGCCTGGCAGGAGGGGTTCTGGCGGCGCTCACCCTGTTCAGCCTGCCGCTGGGGAATTCGGGCTACTATGTCCACGCCTGGCGCACGGTCTTCGGCCGACTGGCGGCGGTGGATTTCATCAACACGGGAACCTACGGGAAGTACCTGCCGGCCATGGATGCGGTGGGCGTCTTGACCCCGCCGGAAGCACGGGTTCTGCTCCTGTTCGAGCATCGGACGTTGTACCTACCCCGTCAGGGGGTGATCGGCACCCCATTCTTTCAGGCGGGCCGGTTCACGCCGCCGGAGCTCGCCGCCACTCCGGAGGCCATCTTGTCTGTGCTGCGACAGCAGGGGATCACCCACGTGCTGCTGGCTACCGAGCCCGAAGGTCCGGACCTGCTGCCGGAGTACCTGAGCCGCTGTGTGCCCTTCGCCCAGGCTCTGGGCGCCCTTACCGGATCGGGCCGGCTGGCCATCCTCTGGCAGTCGGACCGCTACCGGCTATGTCGCGTGCAGTAAAGGAGTACAGGTGCGCTGTCAGCTCAAGGATCCTTGGCGGCGGCTGACCGGGCGGCAGGTGCTCTGCTTGCTCTTGTGCGTGGCCATCGGCTTGAAGGTGGCCCTGCTGCTGACCAGTCAGAGCCTGGCGGATGGGGACGAGGCGGTTGAGGGCGTCATGGCGGTTCACGTTCTGGAGCGCGGGGTTCACCCGATCTATCCCTACGGGGTGCGCTACGGGGCCGGAACCGGGGTTGAGGTCCATCTGGCCGCCTTGCTCTTCGGCGTCTTCGGGGTCTCGGATACAGCCCTCAAGGCCGTCGGGTTACTGCTCTGGTTGCTGTGCCTGGTTCTGCTGTACGCCGTTGCCGGCGCCCGCTACGGCCCGTCCACGGCCCTGCTGGCCGCAGCCCTGTACGGATTCTCACCGCAGGGCGCGCAGTGGAGTCTGAAGGTCGCCGGGGGACACCAGGTCGCCGTGCTCGGTTGCCTGGCCATCCTGTGGGTGCGTGAGAGGAAACTCGCGCCCGCCCTGGCGGCGGCGCTCATCCCGCTGGCAGCATTCGCACACCCCATCGCTCTGCCGCTGGCTGGCTACCTCGCCCTTGACGCAGTGGTGCGGGCGGACGGCCTCCGGCGACGTCTCGTCTTTCTGGCGTGGCTTGTCGGTTTCTCGCTGCTGGCCATGGCCCTCCTCTGGCCGGGAGAGGGCAGCGTGTGGAACCCGGCGGCGGCGCGTTTTCAGCCCGGCGCGATCCTGGCCGCCTTGCCGCGCCTGGCGGTGGCCCTGTTCACGCCCAATCTGAACTCTCGCAGCCTGCCCCCGCCCGCCTACCTGCTGGCGGCCGCCGTGTGGCTGGTCGGGTTCGCCCTGGCGACGGTCTTCGCCGCCCGCCACGACCGGCCGCTCCTGGGGCTGATCCTAAGCGCTGCGGCCGTGGTTGTTCTGGTTGACCCGGCATTGCTGGTTCCCCGGCACCTGCTGGTGCTCTACCCGCTCAGTTGCCTGGCGCTGGCCCGGGTCTCGAGCGCGCTGCCAAGCCGCTGGCAGGTCGGCGCTCTTGCGGGGCTGCTGCTCTCGGGGGGACTGATCCAGGCCAACGAGATGCGCTCGCCCTGCGTGTATGGCCCTGCCCCACAGGACGTAGGACTGCGGCGCGAGCAGGTCCATGCCATGGTGCGAGAACTGGAGAGCCGCGGCGTCCGCCACGTTTACTGCCTCGACCCGATGCTGCAGTGGAATATCCTGTTCGAGAGTCGTGAACGGGTGCTGGCGCGCTGGCGCGACCCCCGTGACCGCCTGCCCGAGTACCCCCGACGGGTCGACGCGGCCCGGCGCGCGGGCCAGCCTACCGCCGTGATCTATGAACTCGAATCGCCCGGACCGCTGGGCGAGCCGTGCTTCGCGATCGCCTGGAACCCAAATCCCGCCTTGCTTGAGCAGGTTTTCGCCCCGGCTCCGGCGGTCGAATCGAGCCGGACGGAAGCCCGCCCGCCGCTCCCTTACGGCCGCGGCGCGGCGCCTGCCAGCGGCAACGCCACCCCGCCCGGCCCGAGGTGATAGACCAGGATGCTCCGGCCGACCTTTGCCACCGGCGTCAGGCCGCGCAGCCAGGCGAACTGCTCACCTCCCAGAGGCACCAACTCGCCGGTCAGATAGGTCCGGGCGTAGACCTGGCCCTTGAGCAGGGAAATGCTGATGGCGACCCAGCCCTCCACCGGACCGTTTGGCGGCGGCGCCGCCGGAATCGCGTACTGCTGCGGCCAAACATGGCCAAAATACGCCAGATACACCATGGGTATGCGCTGCGCTTCAACAAAGGCGCCCAGGCGTTTCAGGTCCTGTCCCCAGTCGAGATTGGAGTCCAGCAGCACCTCGCCGGCGAGACCGGGACCCCGGGCCGCCTCGTTGAAGTACGCCAGATAGTAAGGATACTGCGAGACGGTCGATACCACCCAGCTCAGCAGCAGGACCCACGCAACTCGGCGGACCAGCCGCTCGCGCCGCGAAACGCCGTCGCGGAACGCTGCGGCCGCCAACAGAAACAGAAACGGCAGGATCGGCAGGCAGTAGCGGATGCCAATGTAGAGGTGATTGCCGGTGACCATGACCGCCAAGAGCAGCGCCGGCGGAAGTGCTACAAACAGCAGTTCCGGCGCTCGCCGGGTCGCGGCCGAGGCGAGGATGGCCAGCAGGCCGAGGCCGAGCAGAATCGGCAGGGCCAGCGGGGTCTTGGTCAGCAGCGTCAGGGGGAAATAGGAGCGCAGGGCGCCGGTGGACCACTTACCCAGCAGATAGGCGGGGAACTCGCCGGTTTCGGCATCGCGCTTCTGGCCATCAAAGCCCAGCACGTAGTCGCTCGGCAGGGGGACCGGCAGGAAGCCCGGCAGCGTACTCCCCAGCCGTTGCAGCGCCTGACTCTCGAAGGTATACGACCCCAGCGCCCGGCCGCTCCCCTGGAACCGGTAGAGCGCGTTGATCAGCAGCACCGCCACGGCCAACGGCAACACCTGGCTCCGCAGCAGCAGGCCACCGTGCCGGAGCAGCCGCTGCCGACCACCGCCTCTCTCGCGGCCGTTGCCGCTGCCTTCACAGAGCAGTATCCCGGCCTGGATGCTCAGGCCGACCAAGGGCGCCAGAACCAGGCTGAGCTTAACCAGCAACCCCACCCCCAGAATTACCCCCAGCGCCAGGCTCCAGCCCATCCCACCCTCGCGCCATAGGATCCGACGTAACAGGCACACATAGAGAACGAAACAGGTCGTCGCCGCGAGATCCGTGGTCACCCGCGGACCGTGCGCCAAGAAGGTCGGCGAGAAGACCAGCATGACCAGCAGCGCCCAGGCACTCCGCCGCCCAAACAAACGCTCAGCCCAGAGAAAGAGAGCCAAGCCCAAGGGGATGAGCCACAGGCCGTTCAGCAGTCGGCCCAGGCTGTACAGCCGGTCATAGGCAGGCAGGTTGCGAAGCTGGAACGCCGTCCCGTAGATCCAGCCATCCCACCCCCCGGAGAACTGCGTCCAGCAGGCCTCGTCAGGGATGACCGCGGCACCCAGCACCGCGGGCAGGGCCGCCCACATCCGCGCCAGTGGCGGACTCTTGCGCTGCAACTGAAAATGCCCTGTGTGCAGAGCATAGGCCCCGGCTGGCAGATGCACATACTCGTCCACCGTCACGCTGTCGCCACTGACGGCCATCCAGGCCCCCAGCACCCCGGCCAGCAAAAACAGCAGGGGAAAAAGAAGCCTACGGCAGCAGGTGAGTGTGCGTGGCATTTTCATGGAGAGGGCATGACCCGGGCGCGAGGCGAAGGCCACCACCAAGGAAAACGGCTGGGGAACAACTTCCCAGGGACGGACAGAAGATAGCGCCGTCGTGGAGCAGAGACAAGATTCAGGCGGGGCGGCGGGCGCAAGTCAGCTCCGTTGGGGGTGACTACTCAGGTCCTGGGGTTCAGGAAACGGCGAGACGGGGAAACGGGGAAACGGCGACTGGATGAGACGGACTGGGAGACTGGCGGAGAGGAAAACAGGGTTCAGGGTCAGCAGGATCCCCGGCTGGGGCCGGACCTACCGGAATGAGACGTGCCGACGCGGGTCCGATTCCGATCCGGCCGGGACGCGCCGGATCGCCTGG
>CAIZKT010000344.1:0-2196 GCA_903933565.1 uncultured Victivallales bacterium
AAACGCCCCCTTGGGGCTGACCTAGGCGACGCGGGCGCCTTCACGGCGTACCCCCGAGTCCCAGGGTGCGTCGGCCAGCAGCGGTCAGGCGCGCCACCGTCCAGGCCGGCTCCCAGGTGAAGTCAATGACCACCTCGCGGATGCCTTCGAGGCCGAGCAGACGCTCCCGGATCGGGTCGCCGATGAACGAATACACGGGGCGGCCACGATGCGGCATGGTCAGCAGCACGGTCACGAGGTCGCCACGCAGGCGTACATCATAGACATAGCCCAGGTCCACCACGTTGGCGTCAAGAGTATAGAACTGCGCGTCCTTGACCTCGCCCAGAGCCTGCCAGATGGCCGCTTTCCGCGGCGCGTCCGCGGCGCTCTCGCCCCGGCGCGCCAGAGGGGTGCCACCCCTGGCGGCGGCGGCAACGGGCAACGACGCCGCCTCGGCCACCAGCGGCCGGAGAAGCCGCTGCCGCGTTTCTTCCACCACCGTCACGCCGTCCGTATCCGCGTACACCGGCCCCCGCAGTACATCGCCGCGCGACTGACCAAGGGCAGCCGTGCCGCCTTTCTCGAAGTACGGGCCCAGCAGGTAGGCATTCCGCTGGCGCAACGATGTCCCCGCTTTGAAGTGCTGCTTGCCGCCGGCCGGATAGCGAGCCCAGCAGTGCCCGTGGGGTCGGTAGTACATCTGCGGGGCCGCCCAGCGCTGCAGCCCGTCGAACCCCTCGGCTTCGAGGTCTAGCCAGAGGGCGATGAACGCATCGCGGCTGACCCGGTTGAAGTAGCCGATGCCGTGCAGGTCGCGCTGGCCGGCGCTCGGTGCGCCCTCGTGTACCCGTCCCTCGCGGTCGATCCAGAGCGGATCGCTGAAACTGAACCCAGAGAAGACCCACTCGTCGTCGCGCAAGGCGTTGATGTCCATGTCCTTGACCGCGTCCATCCGGCTCTGTTTAAGGAAGTACGGCAGGCCGGCGAAGAAGGTGTAGCTGACGTCGATGTGCAGCCGGCTCGGGGTGAACAACGGGTGCAACGGGCTATGCGGGAAGCCCCAGCGTCGCACCTCGACGCACAGCGGGCCCCGGGTGACCTCATAGTTCGGGCAGTCCGCCCAGTTGGTGATGCGCAGTTTCTGGACGCCGTCCTCCGGCACGTAGTCATGCGCCCAGTCGATGCCCGGCGGCTCGCCGTGTCCCGGCCCCCCCGCGAACAGCTCCAGCCCGTGTTCCCGCTTGTAGGTCAGCCTCTCCAACTGCCCCATCTGCCGCGAGAGCCTGGCGACGTAGTGCCCATTGCTGATGTCCAGCCCGAACCCACTGCCCTCCACCTTGAGGTCGGTCGGGTAGTCCGGCAGTTCGGCGGCGGGATTACCGTGGAAGATGGCGTAATGAGTCTGCCCGTTGGCCGGCACATCCGCGAAGAAGACCAGCCGGCAACGCAGCTCGCCGCCGTGCCGGGCGGGCCCGCAGACCTGACTGGGCACCTCCACCAGCCCCCCCGCGGCGTCCAGCCGGGCCACGCGCACCTCGCGCGGCAGGTCGGTGACCTGAGCGGCGGGGAACGCGACCCCGAGGCTGAGCGGCTCCCGCTCGCGGCTGAGTCCGCCCGACTCGCTGACCACCACCGCCGTATAGTACATCCAGCCGTTGGCCCACTCTTGCCAGGGCGTCGGCAGCTCGGCCACGGGCCTGAACCCCGCCGCCGCAACCGTCAACTCCTCCGCGCCGAACTGCGCCTGCCGCTCAAAGCTCAGCGTGTCCTTGAGCGACTCGGCCAGAGACATGGCGACAGCGTGGTTCCCTGAACGGTACAGCTCGGCGAGCAAGCGCAACTTGTCCGCCACGCTGTCCGTACACTGCTCGTATTGCAGATCAGACATCAGCACCCCTCCCGCCGTTGGTAGTGTCTTGGACTCACGCTTCCCTACGATATCGGCTCTGCTTCGTACCGGCCAGCGCACAGCCCCGGCTGTCCGGCCCAAACCCGACCGTCACCCCACCACTGTCGCACCCAACAACACCCGTCACAAGCCGCGCTGCCATGGACCCGTACCGCAGTACCAGCCGTCTGCAAGACCCGAGAAAAACCGACCTGTGCAATAAGGAAGTCCGCCTGGAGCGCTGAAGGCGCGCGGCCATACCAGCCCAGGGCAACGCCCTGGGAATAGGATAGTTATGGGTTTGAGCCCTGTAGGGGCGAGCTATC
>CAIZKT010000345.1:0-5071 GCA_903933565.1 uncultured Victivallales bacterium
CGGCGACCGCGACACCGCTTTGGCTTGGCGCCTGTGCCATGCCTGACGGCGTGTGTTCTCGCGCAACCCGATACGGCAGACAGACCACGGGGTGTTACGACGCCCAGCCCGGTTTCTTGAAACAGCCCTGTCGCGCTGACCTGCCGCGCTTAGACACAGCTCGCTGCCGTGGCTATGTTAGGCGGCCTGCGTCAACCCCTGCCTTGGACTGGGTGGCGCGGTCCGTGAACATGAGTTCCCTCGGGATGAATGGCGCCATGAAGTTTGCCTTTATCAACGATCTTGCGCAGCACCTGTCGGCCAGTTGCGGGACCCCGGTGACGGAGCTGTCCGTTGAGCTGTGCCCGCCCGAGTTCGCCGGGGATGTGACGGTGAACGGCTTCCTGCTGGCCCGGCAACTGCGGCGCAATCCGGCCCAGATCGCCGAGATGGTGGCCCGTTTTCTGTCGGGCCATGCCGAGGTACAGTCGGCCGTCGCGGTGAAGGCGTTTGCCAATATCACGCTGAAGCCGGCGGCGCTGCTGCGCGATACGGTCTCGAAGCCGGACGAGCTGCTGGCGGCGGTGGCCCTGCCCCAGGAGCAGCGGCGGCGTGTGCTCATCGAGTTCTCGGCGCCCAACACCAATAAGCCGCAACATCTCGGCCACGTCCGCAATAACAGCGTGGGCCTGGCAACGGCGGCGCTGCTGGCGCGGGTCGGACACGCGGTGGTGCGCGTGAACCTGATCAACGACCGCGGCATCCACATCTGCAAGAGCATGTTGGCGTACCAGCGCCTGGGACAGGGAGCCACGCCCGCGTCGACCGGGGTTAAGGGCGATCACCTGGTGGGCGACTACTACGTGAAATTCGATGCCGAGTTCCGTCGGCAGTTGGCGGCGCTCTACAGCGCGCGGCCGGAACTGGCCGACAAGTCCGCCGATGAGCTATTCCTCGAGACCGAGGTCGGCCGCGCCGCCCAGGACATGCTAATAGCCTGGGAAAATGGGGACGCCGAGGTCCGTCGGCTGTGGGAGACCATGAACGGCTGGGTGCTGGCCGGGTTCGACATCACCTATCGCCGCATGGGCGTGCAGTTCGACCGCACCTACCTCGAGAGTCAGACCTACACGCTGGGCCGCGACACCATCCATGAGGGCCTTGCCCGCGGCGTCTTCCGGCGGCGCGAGGATGGGGCCATCGTGATCGACTTCGAGGACAAGAACCTCGGCACCAAGGTGGTCCTGCGCAGCGATGGCACCAGCGTCTACGTGACCCAGGACATCGGCACGACTCTGCTCAAGCAGCACGACTATGAGTCCGACCAGCAGATCTGGGTCGTCGGCGATGAGCAGATCCACCACTTCAACATCTTGTTTGCGATCCTCAAGGCTCTGGGCTATACCTGGGCCGACCGTCTGGTCCATCTGGCCTATGGCATGGTCAACCTGCCGACGGGCAAGATGAAGAGCCGCGAGGGGACGGTAGTGGACGCTGACGACTTGATCGACGAGATGGAGGCCTTGGCTCGACAGGCGACCCTGGAGCGCGCCGGGGATAACCCGCCCGAGAATCTCGAGGAGCGGGCCCGCGTCATTGCCATGGCCGCGCTGAAGTTCATGCTGCTGAAGGTCAGCCCACGGACTACGATCCTTTTCGATCCGCAGGCCAGTATCACCTTCGAAGGCGATACCGGTCCCTATGTGCTCTACGCTTACGCCCGCCTCTCGTCGGTGCTGCGCAAGGCCGGCGCCCAGTCCACCGAGCCGGTGGACTGGAGCGTGCTGGGGCTCCCCGAGGAACGTCTGCTGGCCCTGCGTTGCGCGCAATACCCCGAGACCATGCAACGGGCCGCAGCCACGCTCGACACCTCGGTCCTGGCGGGCTATCTGCTTGACCTGGCCAAGGACTTCAGTCGTTTCTGGCGCAGTTGCCCGGTGCTGGCGGCGCCCAGCGCGGCCGAGCGGCTGGCGCGCTTGCGGCTGTGCCTGGTGGTACGCGACATTCTGCGGGACGGCCTGTCGACCCTGACGATCGGGACGCTCGAAGCCATGTGACGGGTGAGGGCAGCCGATGGGCCAGGACAAGCATGACGAGACGCCCGCGACGGGTCCGGCGCGGGCCATGCCGCCGCCCGGTCCACGGGCCGGGGCCATGCCGACGGGCAATCTGAGCCGCCTGGCGGGCTGGCAGCCAACCCTCGCCTGCACGGTCGGCGCCCTCCTTTCCGGGGCGCTGCTGACCTCTGCTTTTCCGCCGCTGGAATGGGACTGGGCAGCCTGGTTTGCACTTGTGCCTATCCTCCTCGCACCCGTGCCTGCCACAGCCCGCCGCCGCAGCCTTGCCGGCCTCCTTTTCGGTCTCGCTCACTACCTCACTAACCTATTCTGGCTGAATGAGGTCGGCTTCGGAGCCGGGGTTCTTCTGGCGCTCTATTGTGCCGTCTATCCGGCGGTCTGGTATCTCGGCATCACGGAATTCGCTCTGGCGCTTGGCGCGGCACGTCCGGGCCACCAGGGGCGTCCCGCTGAGGTGCCGGCGGGCTGGCGGCAGGCGGGGCTGATCCTGGGCGGCGCCCTGCTGTGGGTGGGGTTGGAATGGGTGCGCGGGTGGCTGTTCACCGGCTTTCCCTGGAACGAGCTGGGCGTCAGCCAGTGGCAACGGCCCCTGCTGCTGGCGCTGAGCTGTTTCACCGGGATTGGGGGTATCACCTTCCTGCTGGTGGCCGAGAATCTGGCGCTGGCGCTGATTGCCGTGAACTGGTGGCGGGGGGTGACCCAGGGCACTTCGCGGCTCGCCGGCCGGACCCCGGGGCTGACCGTGGCCGCCATCGTCGCCGTGGCCGCACTGACGGCCCGCAACGCGCCGCGCCTGGAGCCGCCCACCGGGACTCTGCGGGTGCTGGTGGTCCAGGGGAACATACCGCAGTGCCGGGAGTGGACGCAGGCGCAGTTCACCGAGGCCCTAGGGGTCTACACGGACCTGACCCGGGACGCGGTTCCCTCATCCCGCCCCGATCTGGTGGTGTGGCCGGAAAGCGCGGTCCCGGCGCCGTTGACCTACGAGCCCTTCAAGAGCCGCCTGCAACAGCTCCTCCCCGAGGTCCAGACGCCCCTGCTCATCGGGGCCATCGACAGCCGGGCGCTGCCTGGAGCGCGCTGGACGGGCAGCGATTGGGAGCCGCCGCTGCTGGACTTCAACTCGGCCCTCCTCCTCGCGCCCGACGGCCGGATCGTCGAGTCCTACGACAAGATCCACCGTGTGCCCTTTGGCGAATACGTGCCCTTCGGCAGCTACCTGCCCTGGCTGGGGCGCTGGATCGGCATGGGCCGCGACCTGGTGCCGGGGTCGGAGTTCACCGTCTTCGAACTCGGAAAGGGAGTCCGCGCCGGGGTCAACATCTGCTTCGAAGATGCCTTCTCGGACATCAGCCGTGAGTTTGTGCGCCGGGGGGCCAACGTGCTGGTGACCGTGACCAACGATGCCTGGTATGCCGAGAGCGCGGGTTCGCGACAGCATCTGCTGCATGCCGTGTTTCGCGCCGCCGAGAACCGTCGGCCGCTGCTGCGTAGTGGGAACAACAGCGACACCTGCCTGATCCTTCCCGACGGCCAGGTCACCGGGCTGCTCTACGACGTGCAGACGGGTAACCGCTTTGTGCGCGGCACCCAGGTCTACGAGATTCCCATCTATGCCGCGCCGCCGCTGACCGTCTATGCCCGCTGGGGGAACTGGTTCTCGCGGGCGGCGGCCGCCCTGGCGGGGCTGCTGGTGCTCGGGTTGCTGGCCAGGGTCGTCCGCGGGCGGGCGGCGCGCTGCCTGGCCGTGCAGACCCGCAGCGTGGCCTGAGGTCGGCAAGCCTCAGGCTTTTTTCCGCCTGCTGCCCTTGCGGTATACCGGCTGCCGTGTCACACTAGCGGGCGGCGGAACGGGGTGACCGTGGCGGTTCAGGCCCATCCCGTCCGCAGTCCCACCCAGCGATCAAAAGGAGCAGGCACTATGGCACGTCCAGTCACTCTCTTCACGGGACAGTGGGCCGATCTTTCCCTGGAAGACTTGGCCAAGCTGGCATCTGGCATCGGCTACGAAGGTCTCGAACTCGCCTGCTGGGGCGACCACTTCGATGTGGTTCAGGGCGCCCAGAGCAAGTCCTACTGCGACGACAAGCTGGCGCTGCTGGCCAAGTACGGCCTGAAGACCTGGTGCATCTCCAACCACCTGGCTGGCCAGTTGGTCTGCGATGTCATCGACGAGCGGCACTACGGCTTCGCGCCGGCCAAGGTCAAGGGCAATCCGGCCGCGACCCGGGCCTGGGCCATCGAGAACATGAAGACCAGCGCCAAGGCGGCCGCCAACCTGGGCGTCAAGGTCGTCGCAGGCTTCACCGGCTCACCCATCTGGCATCTCCTCTACTCCTTCCCGCCCTGCCTGCCGGGGCAGATTGCCCAAGGCTACAAAACCTTCGCCGACACCTGGAAGCCCATCCTGGATGTGTTTGCGGAGCAGGGAGTGAAGTTTGCCCTCGAAGTGCATCCTACCGAGATCGCCTTTGATATCGCCTCCGCCGAACGCGCCCTCGACGCCCTCGGCGGCCATCCCGCTTTCGGCTTCAACTACGATCCGTCGCACCTGGGCTACCAAGGCGTGGACTACGTGCGCTTCCTGCGTACCTTCGGACCCCGGATTTTCCACGCCCACATGAAGGACGCCTGGTGGGGCCATGGCGACGGCACGGTCGGCGTCTTCGGCGGGCATACCGACTTCGCCGACCCGCGGCGCTACTGGGACTTCCGCTCGCTCGGTCACGGCGACATCAACTTCGAAGAGATCATCGTGGCGCTGAACGACATCGGCTACGCCGGTCCGCTGTCGGTGGAATGGGAAGACTCCCGCATGGATCGCCTCCACGGGGCCACCGAAGCCTGCGCCTTTGTCCACGACATCGACTTCAAGCCCAGCGCCCTGGCCTTCGATGGGCAGTTCGCCAAGAAGTGACGCGCGACCGGCTTCCGCTGGAGATGCGGTGGGCTCCGCCGTGCGCCTGTATCCGCTGGAGATGCGGTGGGCTCCACCGCTGCGCCTGAGGCCAGGC
>CAIZKT010000346.1:0-5824 GCA_903933565.1 uncultured Victivallales bacterium
CGCGCGCCCCCGCCGCCGCCGACTCTCCCGGCCATCCAGGGCCGGTCCCCCCCACGGGTACCGAGCCCCCTCCGCTGGCACCCTCGAATGAGACTGATTATCCGCCATCCTCGATTCTTTCACGGCTTCTGACCCATTACTCGCAGTGCCTGTGTGCTCTTGCGCCCGGTGTTCTGTGGTGCCATCTTTCGATACCTCGGTTTGGGGCTGACTTCTCCAGGCCGACCCCGCTGCCGTCTTCCTGCAGACGGCAGCGGACCTTCCCAAAAACATGGCACCGCTCCCGTAACCCCGAAACCCCGAAACCGCGAACAAGTCTCATTCCGGTATGTCCGGCCACAGCCGGAGGCACTGCTGAACTCTGAACCCTAGGACCTGAGGTGTCACCACCTACGGAGCTGACTTGCGCCCACGCACCTGAGGGATTACGGACCAGGGTCGTGCCAGTGTTGCTTACGCCGAAACGCGGGCTACATTCGGCGGCGTTTTCAGGGACCTGGACCGCGTCGTTCACCCGCTGCCCTTGGCTGAGGGGTTGCAGAAGGACCTGCGCACGATGGCCGACCACAAGTACAACCTGATTCCACGAGCCGTCCCCCTCGTCCACACCGCGTACCGGCGGATTGCCACTGCGATCCCGGTGCCCGAATCCCTGCCGATCTTCGAGACCCTGGCGCGGGTTGAGCCCGTCAGTATGCAGGGACAACCCCCGATCGTTTGGGACCGCGCCGAAGGCTTCCAGGTCTTCGACCGCTGGGGCAACTGCTGGATCGACTGGTCCAGTTGCGTGCTGGTGGCCAATGCCGGACACGGCCGCCCGGAGATCATCGAGGCGCTGCGCCAGGTCCTCGATAAACCGCTGCTGGCAACCTATGTCTTTGCCCATGAAGCCCGCGCTGAATTGTGCAGCCTGCTCGCCGCCACGGCCCCACGCCCGGACGACAAGGTGTTCCTGCTCAGCACCGGCGCTGAAGCCACCGAGAACGCCGTCAAGCTGGCGCGTACTTACGGAGTGCGCCGTCACGGCGAACGCAAGCATGTCATCGTCTCCTTCGAGGGCGCCTTCCATGGCCGTACCCTCGGCGCCCAGATGATTGGCGGCATGAGCGCGCTCAAGGACTGGATTGTGCGTCTGCCGGAAGGGTTCATCCAAGTGCCTTTCCCCGACGGCTTCCGCTGCGCCGATACCCGGTTTGCGCGCTTCGAGGAGACCCTGGCAAGCCACGGCCTTACCCCCGCAGACGTCGCCGGCGTCATCACCGAGTCCTACCAGGGCATCGGACCCAATTTCCTTCCCGACGACTACGCCCGCGAGCTGGGGCGCTGGTGCCGTCGGCACGACGTGGTGCTGATCATGGACGAAGTGCAGGCCGGCTTCGGACGCACCGGCAAGTACTACTGCTGGCAGCATTACGACCTGACCCCCGACCTCATCTGCTGTGGCAAGGGAGTCTCCTCGAGCCTGCCGCTTGCCGCCGTCATCGGCCGCAACGACATCATGAGCCTGTATCCGCCCGGCTCGATGACCAGCACCCACTCCGCCAGCCCGCTCCCGGTGGCAGCCGCCATCGCCAGTCTCAAGATCATCGCTAAGGAAGACCTGGCGGCCAAGGCTGCCGTCCTGGGAAGCCAGGTGCTGGGCCCGCGACTTGACGCGCTCCAGCGCCGCTACCCGCACCGCATCGGCGCTGCCATGCACCGCGGCCTGGTCGGCGGACTGCTCATGGTCAAGCCCGGAACCAAGGACCCCGACGCGGACTCCGCCCTCGCCGTCAACGAAGCCTGCCTGCAGAAAGGCCTGTTGATGTTCGCGCCCGTGGGCCTGGGCGGCGGCTGTATCAAGATCGCCCCACCGCTGATCACGCCCCGCGACGCCCTCGAAGAAGGCTTTGACGTGCTCGCTGAGGCGTGTGCCGAGGTCCTCGGCTGACCAAGAGGGGAATGCCATGCGCGAACTGACCGAAGCGATCCTGGCCGCCAGCCGCACGCCGGAAATGCGCCGCTACGTGACGGACCTGCTCCTCGAAATCTGCGCCATCGACACGACGCCCTACGCCGACGTCGAGCGCATGCGCGCCGCGGAGGATGCCGTCTTCCGTATCCTGGAGCGCGAACTGGACACCGTCCCGTTTCCCGCTGCCCGCCGCGAACGCCGACCGGTGAACCCCGCCATCCAGAAGCACCCGGCCTTCTCCCTGCTGCACTTCACCAAGACCCCGGAACGGCCCGCCGGCCTGCCCCCCGAGGTCGTCTATGCAAACCGCGCTAACCTGCTCTACCGGGTGCCGGGGGCAGGAGGCTACGAGGGAGCCGATGGCGTGGCCATCAATGCCCACATCGATGTCGTCAAACCCTACCTGCCGCCGCGGCTGGAAGGCAACCTCGTCTACGGCCGCGGCTCCTGCGATGACAAGGGTGCCGTGGTGGCCATGATCGCGGCCTTCAAGGTGCTGGCGAACGTGCTGCAGGCCCGTCAGCAGCGCCTGGCCAAGAACCTGGTGGCGATGTTGGTCATCGAGGAAGAGACCGGCGGCAATGGCTCTCTCTCCCTGGCCGTCGACCGGGACCTACGCCAGCTCTACGGCTCGCTCTTGGTGCTCGAGTGTACCGGCAACGATATCCATCCGGCCAATCGCGGGGCACTCTGGTATCGCGCTGACCTGCGCTGCCCGGGAGTCAACCTGTTCGAGATGTTCGCCTTCGTCAACGAGCAGTTGGAGCAGGAAGGCCGGGCCATCAAGGCCGAGAGTCGGCATGCACTCTTCCCGCAGCGGCCGGTGCAAACCTGTCACGGCATGATCGGCCACTACGGCGAGCACCCCAGCCGCATCTGCGGCGAGGTCTCCTTCAACCTCGACCTCACGGGCCAGGTCACGCCCGCCGTCGAGGACTGCCTGCGGGACTGCCTCGAGGCGGCCCTGACCGAGTACATCGCGGTCTACGGTGACAAGACCAAGTTTATCGATCGCACCACGGGCAAACCGAAGGTCGATCATCACTATGACCTCGTGCGCACCGAGACGGGTTTCCGCTGCGACGTGCATGGCTCGACCGGCCACATGGGCTCCATCCTCGACAACGATGGCGCCATCACCAAGATGGCCGGCTTCGTGCGGGCGCTGTGCCGCTCGAAGGCCAAGATCGGCGCGCGCAGCGGCGGCGTCCTGGCTCTCAGCCTGGCTGGCGCTGAGCCGGGCGAGGTGCTTAAACTCGAAGGTGGCCAGGGGTTTGTGCCTACCCATGACATCACCGAAATCATGGCTCGGGTCCGCCGGGCAGCAGAGCACGGGGCGGAGAACTACCTGCGTCTGAGCGGGCGGCGCCAGAGCGGTCGTACCGTGACCCAGGTCACCTACGACAAGCTCCATAATGCGGCGTTCGATGGCGATCCGGACTCCTCGGCCATGCGCCACGCACTGGCGGCGGCTAAGGACGTCGGCATGTGGCGCGACCAACCCATCAAGGGCTGGACCGTCTCCTGCGATAGCCGCCTCTTTGCTACCGAATACCCCGGCCTGCCCGTCCTGACCAGCGGCGCGGGACACCTCGAGTACGCCCACGGCGACGGCGAACAGATGAACCTCGACGAGATGATCACCAGCATCGCCTTCATCGCCACCTACCTGCTTCGTCAAGCGGGCCTTGAGTAGACTGCTTTTGGACCGTCAGCCAGTCTGCCGCCCCGCTTAGGCCCCCCCGGCGTGGACAGCCCAGGAAGGAGTTCTATGCCGATCTCCCCTATCATGGGGCTCACGGTGGTCAGCGCTGCAGGGCGCTCTCATCATGGTCAAGGCTGTCAAACCGGTGACGTCGCGGGTCAACCGCTGGCTCTGAGAAGGCGGCAGCGCCAGATGCGGATGGCGCCCAAGACAGGCCAAGCCCGCCTGCCAACCCGTATCCGGCGAGAAGGCGGGGGAAGCAGGCGCGTGTCACAAATGGTTTCTACAGGCAAAAACTTTCAGTAAGTCAGAATCTGCTTTGCAGAACCTCGATACCGATCGTTCCGTCGTTTACAGAAAGCACCGCATCACATGCCTTCGCCGGCAGGCTGAAGACGAGTTCCTCCAGGCTGACCGTGCCGGCCTGCATCTGCGCCAGCAGGTCTACGGGGTCATGGTTGAAGGCCACGCGACGGGAAGGCGGACCCCGTCGGTCCGGCTCCGTCGGTCCGGCATCCATCAGCTCCGCAGAATACCCGAAGTAACTGATGACGTCTGCGGCGATGCCTCCCATCAGGGAATTGCCGCTTTCCTCGAAGAGCGACCCAATGAAATCCCGTTGGGTCTGAATTAGGTCCTCGGCAAGGTTGGAATCGAGCCAGGCAGCGAAGCGCTCGAACACCTCCGCTGGCGTCATTTCCAGGGCTTCCAGAATGAGGTCGAACCAAGGCACGGCCTTGCCCTGGTTATAAAGGACGTCGCAGCCGTTAGCGAGCCGCGCGGCCAGCGCCATGTCCTCCCGGCTGAAGGTCGGCGAGGCGATCACCTCATAGGGATTGCCTGCCTCATGTTCCAAGTTCAGAGCAGGTGCGGTTTCGGCCAGGCGGGTGCCCGGAAGGACGGACAGGCGGAAGATGTCTAGGTGATTGGGAACGAGACTCATGGCGAAATCCAGACTGGCCCGGAAGCCTTCCAGGGAGTCACCGGGCAACCCGTAGATGAGGTCGAAGCCGTAGGTAACGTCGGCCTTGTGCAGGAGGAGGATCTTGGCCTCGAAATCGGCGGGATCGAAGCCGCGGCCGATATTCCTGAGCACTTCGTCGTGGGCGCTCTGTAAACCGATCTGCAGGGAACACCGGATGGCCGCAAAGAGCCCGGCCATTCCCCGGTCGATGAACTCGCTGCGGACCTCAAAGAAGAAGTGGATATCCGGGGCCTTCAGCGCGATGAGGCGCAGCACCTGCTTCGCCTTGGCCTTGTGGTAGTTGAAGGTAGGGTCCAGCACGAAGATCTCGCGGATTCCACTGGCGACGAAGAGATCCAATTCGGCTTCCACCCGATCCAGGGGAAACCTGCGGATGCCCGTTGTGCCGCGTGATTCGAAGCAGAAATCGCAGCTGAAGGGGCAGCCCCGGGACAATTCCCAGAGCGCGCCGCTGTAGTCGGCCAGCCTCAGGGTGCCATCCAGGAACGGGGAGGGCAGCGTGGCGAGATCTTTCACGGGAATCGGCCTTGCGGAGACGGCGATCTCCTGGGGTGTCGCGCCCTTGAGGAGGCGGCCCAAGCTCTCGACGATGAGTTCCTCCCCCTCCCCCGCCAGAACGAAATCTATCGCAGGATCGCCCAGGACGCCTGCTTGATCTGCTGTGGCTTCGGCCCCTCCGGCGAAGATGACGAGGCCCGGTTTCCGTTGTTTCAGGATCGAGGCAATCTCCAGAGCCAGGCTGCGGTTCCAGACGTACATCGATAACCCGACATGATCCGGATCCGATGCAAGGATTCGGTCCGCGCACTCGACCGCCGATTGATCCAGAAAGAGATTCTGGATGCGGGTCTGGATATCCTCCCCGAAAGACCTCCGCAATGCCGCCGCAAGCATGGCAGGGCCCAGCGGCACTGCCCGGGAAGATGCCTTGATGTGAATGGCCGCCAGGACCAGCTTCATGGTTCCGCCTTCTTGTATATTTGGAATCGTGGGGTCATGGGAAACCTGAAAGGGGCAAGCAATAGCGGATAGGAACCTGTTTTCCCAGGGCCACGAGGCAGAGCGTAGTCCCGGTGTGATGGGAGTGCAAGGGATGGAGGAATTACGCGCTTTCCCGCCCGGTCAGGCCCGGCTGCCAGGCCCTCCTCTGCGTCTCCCCCCCCCAACGGGGCTGCGTACC
>CAIZKT010000347.1:0-9916 GCA_903933565.1 uncultured Victivallales bacterium
CCGCGGCCGCTCCATTCCCCGGCCGCCACAGATGGCAGCCGCCAGCGGCTGCATTACGGTATGCGTCGGCCGGTCGGTATTGCCCCTGGGCTGCGGTTGAGGCACGGCGAACCGCGACGGGGCAACGCCGATCATCGACACACGCTTCGGCAGCCGGCCCGCCGGGCTGGAGAGCTTGGGAATCCCATGTCCACGAAGCCATTCGCACTGCGCCGGCTGGGCCGGACCGAGATTCGAGCCACGGAGATCGGCCTGGGCTGTGCCCGCATGGGCATGGCCGACCGTACCGACGAGAACGCCATACAGGGCATCCGCCTCGCCATCGACCACGGGGTCAACTACCTCGATACGTCCACCGGCTACGGCGAGAGCGAAAGGCGGGTCGGACTCGCCCTCCAAGGCGGTTGGCGTGACAAAGTCTACCTGCAAACCAAGACCGGCACCAACCCGGCCCGGCGCGGCGACTACACCGCCGAGGGCACGCGCTGGAGCGTCGAGAATAGCCTGCGCCTGCTCCGCACTGACTACCTCGATGCCGTGCTCATCCACGACCCCACCGACGTCGGGATACCCCTGTCCCCCGGCTTCGCCTTGGATGAACTCCTGAAGATGAAAGACCAGGGCCTCATCGGCCACGTCGGCATCGGCTGTCGCGACCACGAGCATCACCGCCGTGCCATCGAAACCGGCCACCTGGAGATCGTGCTGACCTTCCTGGACTACACCCTCCTCGACCAGTCCGCGGCCAAGGATACTCTGCCCCTGGCCCGCCAGCACGACGTCGGCGTCGAACTGGCCAGCGTCTTCGGCTGCTGGTCGGGTACCCTGTCCGGCCTTGAACCCAAAGACAACCCGCGTGCCCATGACATGTGGGCCTGGTGCGAGAAGCGGGGGATGAACCTCCGTCATCTGGCCCTGCACTTCGCCCTGGCCGCGCCCATTGAGGGTATCGTGATCGTGGGACCCGGGACGCCGGGACACGTCGAAGAGGTCTGCCGCGAAGCCCTGATACCCGTTCCCCCCGAGATCTGGCGCGACTTCAAGGCTGAGTTCGGCGTCGGTGTGTGACGTATGGAGAAACCGGCATGAGCGAGATCGGCAATACCGCGGCGGAGGCGCTCGCTTTCGTGAACGCGACCCCACCCTCGCAAGGCGCCACGATGAGAGGCGTGCCCTTTGAGAAACGCGACCTCGTCCGCATCGGCTTCATCGGGGTCGGCGGACGCGGCAGGAGCCAGGTGAACGAAGTGCTCGCCGTGGAAGGCGCCCGGATCACCGCCATCAGCGATCTCCGCGACGCCCATGCACAGCAGGCTCGCGAACGCGTCGAAAAGGCCGGCCAGCCGACTCCCGCCATCGAGGCTGACTGGCAGCGGCTGTGCGAGCGCGACGACGTCGACCTGGTCTACATCTGCACCCCATGGGATGCGCATGTGCCCCAGGCGCTCTGGGCCATGGAATGCGGCAAACACGCCGCGGTCGAGGTCCCCGCCGCCACCACCCTGACGGACTGCTGGCGCCTGGTGGATACCTCCGAACGCACGCGGCGGCACTGCATCATGCTGGAGAACTGCTGTTACGAGTACGCTGAGATGCTGGTGCTCAACCTGATCCGCGCCGGGCTGCTGGGAACCATCACCCATGGCGAGGCGGCCTACATTCACCAACTGCGCGACACCCTGCTGGCCGACGCCAACGAGGGCCTCTGGCGCCGCGAACCGCACCAGACCCGCAATGGCAACCTCTATCCCACCCACGGCCTCGGCCCCGTCGCTCGCTACATGGACATCCATCGCGGCGACCGCTTCACCCGCCTCGTTGCCATGAGCAGCCGCCAGGCATCACTCGAAGAATACCGCGACCGCCGCTTGCCCGCCGATAACCCCAAACGCGCCGAAACCTACACCTGCGGCGACATGAACTCAGCCCTGATCCAGACCGCCCTCGGCCGGACCATCCTCCTGCAACACGATGTGGTCACCCCACGGCCCTATAGCCGACTCAACCTCGTGGCCGGAACCAAAGGCACCTTCTGCGACTACCCGCCCCGCATCTTCCTGGATGGCCAGGACACCCATGACTGGAAACCCCTCGCCGAATTCAAGGCCGAGTACGAACACCCGATCTGGAAGGAACAGGGCGAACTGGCACGCAAACTCGGCGGGCATGGCGGCATGGACTTCATCATGAACTACCGCCTGATCCAACTCTTCCGCCAGGGCCAGCCGCCGGACTCGGATGTCTACGAGGCCGCCGCCTGGAGCGCCCCCGGCCCACTCTCCGATATCTCCGTGGCCTGGGATAACCTGCCCCTGCCCTTCCCCGACTTCACCCGCGGCAACTGGCAAGCATAGGCCTCCCCGCAACCCACCGAGTCCAGTATGTCCAGCCCGTCCAGTCCGTCCAGCCCGTCCAGTCCGCCCTCAGCGCTCTCGGCCCCCGGACATCAGCACCGATAACCCGACCCAAGAGAGGATCCACGACATGTTGTACCGCCGACTGGGACGCACCGGCTTACAGGTCTCCGAACTCAGCTACGGCGCCGCGCGCGGCGCGACGCAGGCGCCGCAGCAATTCATCGCCACGGTGCAGGCCTGCATCGCGGCCGGCATCAACCTGGTCGATACCGCCACCGGCTACGACAACGGCGACAGCGAACGAGTGCTTGGCGAAGCCCTGCGCGGCCATGATGAGGTGATCGTCGAAACCAAGTATCGCCCCTACGACGGCTGGGCCCCCGCGGCAGCCTACACCGGCTCGCCACAGGCCCTGGTCGCCTCCGCCGAAGAGAGCCTGCGGCGGCTGCGGCGCGACCGACTCGACATCTTCCTGGGACATGGCATCCGCACCCTGGACTCCTACGAGCGCTTCATGTCCGATGGCTGCTATGATTCCATGGTCAAACTGCGCCAGCAGGGCAAGGTACGCTTCATCGGCCTCAGCGAACTCTCCGAAGGCGACGGCACCCACGAGGTCCTGCAGCGCGCCGTCCCTAGCGGCGCCTTCGATGTGGTCATGCTCACGGTGAACTTTTTGCTGCAAACCGCCATCGAGTCGGCGCTGCCGCTATGCACCAAGCACGACGTGGGCACGGTGGTAATGATGCCGTTGAACCAAGCCTCAACCCAGTCCGGCCTGGTCAGCGTGCCGGCGGCCCTCGAATGCGTGCGTCGGCACATCGCCCAAGGCAATCTGCCCGCCGCCCTGCCCTACACCGATCCACAGCTCTTCGACTTCCTGCAGCCCTACTCGATCCCGGCTGCGGGCTTGCGCTTCGTCCTGGCCCAGGCCGTGAGTACCTGCTGCGTCGGCATGCGCACCCCGGAACGGCTGGCGGAGAACCTGCAGGTGGTGCAGCCGCCCTACCTGGACGCGGCCCGGCAGGCCCGCCTGCGCGAGCTCTTCGGCCGGGTCCACTCCCAAGTCCGCTGAGGCAGGGAGCGGCTGCCATGACCGACCGCGAACGCTTCAACCGCTACGTCCAGTTCCAGCCAGTCGACCGCTGGCCGCGTTGGGAGTGGTCCTTCCGCGGCGACACCACCCGGCTCTGGTACGCCGATGGCTTCCCGCGCCACATCCCCGGCGAGGTCACCTGGCTCGACACCTTCGGCCTCGACCGCGGCTCGCCCTGGATCGAGGACACGGTGCCCACCAGCACCGGGATCAGCTTCTTCCTGCGGCCGGGTTTCGCTGACCAGATCCTGGCCGAGGACACGGAGACGGTGACCCGACGCGATCACTGGGGCGCGGTGGCGCGCCACTCCAAGATGGGCGCCAGCATCCCGCAGTACCTCTCCTTCGGCGTGCATTCCCGCCAGGACTTCGCTGAGTACCGCAAGCGCTGGGACCCGACCGACCCCGGGCGCTACCCGGCCGACTGGCAGGCCCGCGTCGTGCGCTGGCGGACAAGGGACTACCCCATCCGCATCCACGTCCATGGGTGGTACGGGCTCCTGCGGGAGTTGATGGGCGTCGAAGGCCTCTCGGTTACCTTCTTCGATCAGCCCGAACTGATCGAGGAGATCTGTGAGTTCTGGGGCGACTTCCTCATCGCCACCTACGACCGCGCCCTGGCCGACTGCGAGGTCGACTACGTCTTGTTCTGGGAGGATCTGGCCTACAAGACCGGGCCCCTCCTCTCCCCGGCCATGTTCCGCCGCTTCTTCCTGCCGCACTACCAGCGCGTCATCAGCCACTGGCGGGCCGGCGGAGTCCGTACCTTCATGGTTGACTCGGACGGCAACCTCGACCTGATCACCCCGCTCTGGCTCGAGGCCGGCGTCAACGTCCTGGGCCCCTACGAGGTCGCCGCCGGCATGGACGTGGTCAAGGCGGGCCAGACCTGGAAGGACCTGGTCATGGTCGGCGGCATCGACAAACGCGAGATCGCCAAGGGCCCCAAGGCCATCGAGCAGGAAGTCCTGCGCCGCGTGCCGCCCCTCCTCGAACGCGGCGGCTACCTCCCCACCCTCGACCACTCCACCATCCCCGAGATGTCCCACGCCAACTACCGCTACTACCGCGAGTTCCTCACCAAGGTCCGCGAAGGCTGAGGCGCGCCATCCCACTCCCCTAGGCCGGGGGCGCCGGTACCCGGCCCAGACGCGCCGCGCGCCTTTTCCGAGAGGCGCCGACTGCCGCTTGCGGCAATGCGCATTTTGGCGTATAGTGCGTATCATGAAAGCACGCGTGAATCTGACCATCGACCGGGCCGTCCTTGGGCGGGCCCGGCGCGTGGCGCGCCGACAGGGTACCAGCGTCTCGGGGATGGTCGAAAAGTACCTGCATACTCTCGACACCGCGGATCGCCCAGATGGCGAAGCGCTGGTCAGAAAGTGGGCTGGGAAACTCACCCTGGCACCGCTCGACAGCGATGAGCGTAGGGCGCGCCTCTGGCGGAAGTACGGTCTCGACCGGCCGACCGGCGAGGAGGCCCCGCCGTGCAAGTCCTGATCGACTGCGACGTCCTCCTCGATGTCGTTCTCGGCCGCGAGCCCTTCCTTGCCGACAGCGCCGCAGTCGTGGCCTGGGCCGTGGACCATCCGGGAAGCGCGGCCGTGGCATGGCACACCCTGTCGAACCTCGCGTATCTCACGTCCGACGACGCCCGTGGGTTCATGCGTGATCTGTTGCGGCATGTGGAGGTCGCGCCGGTCGGAACCGCGCAGGCCGTGCAGGCGCTCTCCTTGCCCATGGCCGACGTCGAAGACGCCCTACAGGCCGCGGCCGCGCTTGCCTTCCGCGCCGAGCACATCGTGACGCGGAACCTGCGTGACTACCGCAACTCGCCGGTGCCGGCGATCTCCCCGCGCCAGTTCGCCGCGGAGGTCCTGGGACGGTCCGGTATCACATCCTAGCAGGCATGACGGCCGTAGGAGGAAAGCCGTCATCCTGGCCTGGCCCAGTCCAGGAAGATCCACAGGATCACGTCTAGCTTCGACGGGTCGCCGGCCGCATCCAAGACGTGGTCTTCGACGCCACAGAGACGCCAGTCTTCCGCCGCAGCATGATACCGAGTCCCGGCAACGACGGGACTCTTGGGACTGCGGCGGCTGGACGCCGCTTTCGAGTGGCCGCGGCACGCGCGGCGCGCCTCAGATTGGCGGCGTGCGGCTACGGCACCGCCGCCAGCGGCGGAAAGAAGACCGGCGCGGCCGGCTTCACCGTGCAGGCACAGGCCGCGGCGATCTTGCCCACCGCAATCGCCTGGAATCCCAGCTTGAAGGCGGGTGAATCGGGCCTGAGCGTGTAGTCGTCCGCTGCCGGATTCACAAACTGCGGATCAGCCATGACCGAGTTCACGTCGAAGCCCGCTTTCTGCCATTCGGCGAACGGCTGGCCACCCCAGCCGACCTTGTACTCCGTCGCCCCCGGGCAGTAGTACAGGTTGCGGTCCACCCGGATCACCTCCGCGGTCAGCACCGGCGAGGCAAACAACGTCGCCCCCGGATTGGCGAAGCAGATGATATTCTGCTCCAGCACGCACCCGGTCTGGTTCTTGGCGTAGTTGCTGATGTGGCCCTGCCCCTGCCGCCCGTCCACAAAGATATTGTTGGTGACCGTGTTGTCCTTGCCGCCCTGGAACATGATGCCGCCGTTCCAATTGCGGTAAACGATGTTGTCCGTCACCGTGTACCCCCCGGCAAACGAGTCGAGATAGATGCCCCAGGAGAGGAAGACCGGCTGGCCGACGGTGGAAGAGTAACCCACCGTATCGCCGACGAGGTTGCCACGGATCACCGTGCCGCTGCGGAACTCGCGCTCCTGCTGGGTGACCTCGATGGCGCCGGTGTCGTAGGTCTCCAGACTGGTATTGAGCACGCGGTTGAACTCGATGACGTTCTTCGTCCCGGCACTCTTCATCGTGATGCCATAGCGCGGCAGGTCATGGATGACGTTGCCCGACACCAGGTTGTCGCTGGATCCAGCCTCCTGCAAGGTCACCCCGCCATTGTGCTTGTAGACCGCGCCGCAGTGATGAATGTGATTGCCTATGATGCGGTTGCCGACACTGTTGAGCACGTTGATACCGCCTTCGGCGCTGTCGGTGATGTCGCAACCGAACACGGTGTTGCCGCCACCGCCGTTGAGCAGGACAGCGTCTTTGCCAAGGTTGCGGAAGCGACAGCCGCTGACCGTACACTGCCTCGCGTTGTCGAAGTAGAGCACCCCGTTGCGCCCCATGCCATAGCCGTCGCAGCCATCCTTCGGACTGTAGTCGCCCCCCCGGAAGCTCAGCCCCTCGAACCTCAGTCCCGTCACCGGACGCTCCGCCGTCCCCACCACCTCGATGAGGCGCTCCGCCACCGGCGCCAGGACCGCGGCGTCCGCCCCAAACCCCGCCGGCGGCATGACGTACAGCACCCCAGCCTGCCGGTCGAGATACCACTCGCCCGGAGCATCCAGAAACTCGCGCGCATTCTCCATGAAGTAGCGGTCCCCGACGTGCAGCCCGGAGCTCGCCTCGGGGCCCGTTACGGTCACCTTGCGCGTCGCTTCATCCACTCCAGCGATGGCCACGATTTCCTTGAAGGCACGGCAGTTACCGGTCTGGAAAATATGCACTTCGGCCTCCGGGGCCTGAAGCCAGGCGGGCTGGAGATCGCCAGGGGCATAGTAAAAGCTGGTCTTATCCGTCCGGCCCATGCCGCTCACGGCGAGCTGCTTGCCTTGGCTCTTGACGAAGGAGGAGGCCTGGATCAGGACCAGGTGCCCGCCCGCGGCGACTGGCGGCAGGATCTCGTTCACCGGCTTCCAGGCCGGGTCGTCGCAGAGGGCGAAAGCGGCTAGGTCCAGACCGCCACCTTTGACGTTCTCCCAGCGCAGACGGTGCGGCCCGGCCGTCAACGTCAGCCGGGCGCTGTCCGACCAGCGCGACACCGCCCAACCGCCCGTATCCGCCAGATCCAGCAAAGGCACCGCCGCGCCGCCGTCGACCGTGACCACGCTGCGCCCGTCCATGGTCTCATTGCCGTGCGGCTTGTTCAGGGCGCCGTAATACACCATGACGCGATACTCGCCGGCGGCGGGAACCGTGATCTCATACTCCATCCAGTCCCCAGGATTGTGGATGCAACCTACGCAGGTACCGAAGGCGCTGGCATCGCTGGCCGTGTACAGGAAGCCCTTGCGGTACGGATCGGTCGGATCTACGTTCGGCTGCCGCGCCCGCACCAAACGCTGCCCCTCCGCAAACAGCGAACGGAAGTTCCACGTGCCCGCCTTCACCTCGGGCAGACCGACCGACAGCACGCCGTCCTTACCGGCCGTGAAACCCCTGATCAACCGCCCGCCGCTGATCTCAGGCGTTTCCCCCGGGTAGGCCGTGAAGGCCAGATGACTGTCCTCGGGGCCAAACGACAGCGCCTGCTCCTGGTAGTAGCTGCCGCCGCGCACCTGCACGGTCGCCGCCTCGACGCCCGGCCCTATCGCCCGCAACGCCCGAACCGCATCGCGAGCCGCAACGAAGGTCGCAAAGGGGCCGTCGGTCCTGGCCTGATTGGGCTCTGGCAGTCGGCCCGACCAGGCATCGCTGCCGGACGTCGACACGTAGAGCGTCAGCTCCGCCGCCGAAACCGGAACCGCCGCCAGTACCCATAGTGAAATCGCCGGAATCCGCCACATCGCCTCACCTCCTACGCTTGTCACTCTCAACGCGCCAAAAAACACTCCGCCAGACTGCTCTCAGTGTACTCCGAGAAAACCCCGTGTCCATGGCAGCATGGACCCGCGCCGCCTGGAGCCCGCCGTCCGCACTGGCTCTGCCAGGGCTTCGGCGGTACCCCTGCCGATCCAGACCCCGTGGCCGGAAGCCGCGCTATAGTATGCGGCTCTTGCAGACCACACGGTGGCGGTCGGCAGCCGCCGCCCATACCCAACTCAGCTAAGGGGCAGACAACGATGCCTGATACCATCCGCATGACCGACTCCGGACTCCAGGTGGGCGACCATCCCGTCCTTCCCTACATCGAGGGTGATGGCACGGGCCCCGATATCTGGCGCGCCACAGTCCACGTCGTCGATGGCGCGGTCCACCAGGCCTACGGCGACACGCGCCGCATCGAGTGGCGCGAAGTCCTCGCCGGCGAGAAAGCCTTCAAGCAGACCGGCGAGTGGCTGCCCCAGGCCACCCTCGACGCCTTCAAACACTACCTGGTCGGCATCAAGGGCCCGCTGACCACCCCCGTCGGCGGCGGCATCCGCAGCCTCAATGTCGCCATCCGCCAACTCCTCGACCTCTATGTCTGCCTGCGGCCGGTGCGCTACTTCGACGGCGTGCCCTCCCCGGTCAAACACCCCGAACTCGTCGATATGGTCATCTTCCGCGAAAACACCGAAGACATCTACTCCGGCATCGAGTTCCAGCAGGGCAAGCCGGAAACCGACGCCTTCCGCAAACTCATGCAGCAGCACTTCCCCGAGCGCTTCGCTAAAGTGCGCTTCCCCCAGACTGCCGGCTTTGGCATCAAGCCGGTGTCGCAGGAAGGGACCTCCCGGCTGGTGCGGGCCGCCATCCGCTACGCCATCGAAGCCGACCGCGATTCGGTGACCCTGGTCCACAAGGGCAATATCATGAAGTTCACCGAAGGCGCCTTCCGCGATTGGGGCTACGAACTGGCCAAGACCGAGTTCGGCGCCGTGGAACTCGACGGGGGCCCCTGGTGTGCCTTCAAGAACCCGCGCACCGGCAAGAAAGTGGTCATCAAGGACTGCATCGCCGACGCCTTCCTGCAGCAGATCCTGACCCGCCCGGCGGACTATGGGGTGATCGCCACGCTGAACCTCAACGGCGACTACATCTCCGACGCCCTCGCGGCCTGCGTCGGTGGCATTGGCATCGCGCCCGGCGGCAATCTCAACTACGTCAGCGGCCATGCCGTCTTCGAAGCCACCCATGGCACCGCCCCCAAATACGCCAATCAGGACAAGGTCAACCCCGGAAGCCTCATCCTCTCCGCCGAAATGATGCTCCGCTACCTGGGCTGGAACGAAGCCGCCGCAGCCGTCCTGCGTGGCCTGGAACGCACCATCGCCGCCAAGACGGTGACCTACGACTTCGAACGCCTCATGGCCGGCGCCACCCTGGTCTCCTGCTCCGAATTCGGCCGCCAAATCGTGCGCAATATGGCCTGACGCAGCGGGCCAGAGATCGTCCCGTCGGCGCCCTCGCTCCCCCCCTCTCGGTCCGCGCTGGACGCGGAAGTCGCGGGGTCGCCTCTGCCTCTTCAGCCCCGAAGGGGCGCCATTCCTTCTGCCTCTTCAGCCTCGAAGGGGCGCCATCCCTTCTGCCTCTTCAGCCTCGAAGGGGCGCCATTCCTTCTGCCTCTTCAGCCTCGAAGGGGCGCCATCCCTTCTGCCTCTTCAGCCCCGATGGGGTGTAATCCCTCAGCGCCTCTTCAGCCCCGAAGGGGCGCCA
>CAIZKT010000348.1:0-1965 GCA_903933565.1 uncultured Victivallales bacterium
ATCGAAACAGAAGCCCCTACGGAACTGACCTGCGCCCGTCCGCCGGGCGTCACTGGACAACCGGGCTGCGCGCACGCTATAGTTCTAGGGTTAAGGGTTGCTAAGCCTCCACCGCCCGCCGCCTCGAACCGTGGGAGTGTGCATCGTGGCAGCGCAGCATTCAAGAGTCCCTGTCCGCCGCTGGGCCGACCGGCTCGCCGGGGTCGTCGCCGGTCTCTTGGGAGGATGGATCGTGAACGCGGAATCCGCTCGCCCCCCCGCTGTGGCCGGGTCCTTCTATCCGGCCAGTGCCGACGAACTGCGCCGCGAGGTCAAGGGCTATCTTGACGCCGTGCCGAACCCGACCGTCGACGGCGAGGTCGTCGGCATCCTGGTTCCGCATGCCGGCTACCGCTACTCCGCGGCAGTGGCCGCCTACGCCTACAAGGCCTTGGCCGGCGCCACCGCCAAGCCCGATACCGCCATCATCATCGGCCACGATGCCAACGCCCGCGGCATCGTGGCGGTGCTGTCCGACGCCGACGCTTTCGAGACGCCACTGGGGCCTGTCGCCGTCGACACCGAACTGGTCGCGGCCCTCGCCAAAGCGAACCCCGGCATCATCGTGCGCAATGAGATCCACCGCCGCGAACACTCCGTCGAGGTGCAACTGCCCTTCTTACAGATTCTTCTGCCCGGCTGTCGCATTGTCCCCATGCTTTTCGGGGAGCCGACGGCGGAAAACTGCCGCATTCTCGCCGAGGCCCTGGCCGCCAACGCCGGCCAACGGCGGCTCCTGCTCATCGCCAGTACCGACCTCTGCCACTACCCGCCCGACACCGTCGCGGTCGGATTGGTCAAGGAAACCATGGCCACCGTCGAGACGATGGATGTGCCCGCGCTGTTCGCCTATCTCGGCGAGGCGAAACGCCGCCTGGCCGCGGACCAGGTGCAGACCGCCATGTGCGGCAGCGGCGGCGTCGGCACGGCGCTGACCTACGCCCAGGCCCGCGGACCCGCTGCCCTGCGCGTCCTCAACCTGGCCAACTCGGGCGCGGTCCCCGGCGGCGACACCTCCCGCGTCGTCGGCTACGCCGCCGCCGTCATCACTCTCAAACCCCGGGCCGTGGCCGAGGGGGACGCCAAGGCGGAGCCGCGGAACCCGCCCAAAGCCGCGCCCCAGGACACCGGCTTCAGCGTGGCGCCCGAGGTCCAGAAGGAGTTGCTCACCCTGGCCCGCCGACGCATCACCGCGAGCGCCCGCGGGGAAGCCTTCAGCTACGAGCCCCCCGCCGCCATGGCGGACGTACTCAGCCCCCATGCCGCCGTGTTTGTGACCCTCAAGAAGAACGGCCGTCTGCGTGGCTGCATCGGCACCACTGAGCCGCGCGCGGCGTTCTGGCGGGCTGTCCAGGAAATGGCTCAATCAGCCGCCTTCAGCGACCCTCGCTTCTCCCCGGTCAGCGCCACGGAACTCGACGCGCTCCATATCGAGATCTCCGTGCTCTCGCCCCTCGAAGCCATCGCCAACGCCGACGCCATCGTCCCGCAGCGCCACGGCGTGGTCGTGCGCCGCGGCTCGCGCGGCGGCCTCTTCCTGCCCCAGGTCTGGGAGCAGCTCCCCGACAAAGAACGCTTTCTGAGTGTCCTGTGCTCCGAAAAGGCCGGCCTGCCGGAGGATGCCTGGAAAGACCCCCAGACCAAGCTTCTCGTCTTCACCGTCTGCGCCTTCCAGGAGCCCTGAGGCGCAAGCGTCCAACCTTTCAGCCAAGGCAGCATCGACAGGCAGCGACGAATGGCAGAATCAACGACACAGCAACCGCGGTTTTTGTCGACCTGTGCAATAAGGATTGGCCGAGGTATTCAGCCCCAAGGGGGCGTTTCGGGCGCCCAGGGCAACGCCTTGGGTACCCGTCCACAGCGAAGATTGAGCCCTGAAGGGGCGGACCATGCGACCTCGGTGCGAAGGTAGGGTAGATGGCTCGC
>CAIZKT010000349.1:0-29657 GCA_903933565.1 uncultured Victivallales bacterium
CTGCTCTCCGGACGCGGAGACGATCGAAACAGAACCCCCACGGAACTGACCTGCGCCCGAAGCCGAGGAGACAACGCCCATCTCGCGGTACATTGACAGATGCCAAGTCCCTAAGTGCGCTGCTGAGGTATCGGGCGCCGCCGCGCGGACCGGCCGATCATGCCGGCACGACAGCGTCACGCAGCTCACAGCGGCGATCCCAGCCAGGTGCCGCCAACGACGGACCATCGGAGTGCCCTCCGCGCTTGCTGCGGTCATCCTGGCGCTGCAGCGCTCAGGCGAGGTCGAAGCGGTCGAGGTTCATCACCTTGTTCCACGCCGCGACGAAGTCGAGCACGAACTTCTCCTGGGAATCGTCGCAGGCGTAGACTTCCGCCAACGCCCGGAGCTGGGAGTTCGAGCCGAAGATGAGATCGACTCGGGTAGCGGTCCACCTGAGCTCGCCCGTGGCGCGATCACGACCCTCGAACAGGTCGCCGTCCGCCGAGACCGGCTTCCATGCCGTCCGCATGTCGAGCAGGTTCACCAAGAAGTCAGTGGTCAGCGTCCCGGGGCGCTGGGTGAAGACGCTGTGCGGCGAGCCCCCGACGTTCGCCCCAAGCACGCGCAGGCCGCCGACGAGAACCGTCATCTCCGGCGCGGTCAGCGTCAGCAGTTGCGCCCGGTCAAGCAGCAGGTGCTCCGCCCCGACCGAAAATTTGGCCCTCTGGTAGTTACGGAAGCCGTCTGCGGCCGGTTCGAGCACGGCGAACGAGGCCACCTCGGTCTGTGCCTGCGAGGCGTCCGTGCGTCCCGGCGTGAAGGGGACGGTCACCTTGCATCCAGCATTCCGCGCAGCCTGCTCGACGCCGACGCAACCGGCCAGGACGATCAGGTCAGCCAGCGACACCTTCTTGCCGCCGGCCTGCGCGCGGTTGAACGCGCCCTGGATGCCCTCCAGGACCTTGAGTACCTTCGCCAACTGGGCAGGCTGGTTGACGGCCCAGTCCTTCTGCGGCGCGAGACGAAGGCGGGCCCCGTTGGCGCCGCCACGCTTGTCGGAGCCACGGAACGTGGACGCCGACGCCCAGGCGGTCGACACCATCTCCGGCACCGACAGGCCGGAAGCGAGGATCGTGCGCTTCAGGGAGGCGATGTCCCGTGCGTCGATCAGTTCATGGTCGACGGCGGGCACCGGGTCTTGCCAGATCAGCTCTTCGGCCGGGACCTCCGGGCCTAGGTAGCGGGCGCGCGGGCCCATGTCGCGGTGCGTCAGCTTGAACCACGCCCGGGCGAAGGCGTCCGCGAACTTCTCGGGGTTCTGCAGGTAACGCCGCGCAATCGGCCCATAGATCGGGTCGAAGCGCAGGGAGAGGTCCGCCGTGGTCATCATCGGCCGGCGCTTCTGCGCGGGGTCGTGCGCGTCGGCAATCATATCTTCTGGGGCCACGTCCTTGGCCAGCCACTGCTGCGCGCCGGCTGGGCTCTTGACCAGTTCCCACTCGTACTTGAACAGCACCTTCAGATAGCCCATGTCCCACTGGATCGGGTTCGGCTTCCAGGCCCCCTCGAGGCCGCTGCCGATCGCGTCGCCGCCCTTGCCGCTACGGAAACTGCTCTTCCAGCCCAGGCCCTGCTCCTCGATGGGGGCCGCCTCGGGCTCAGGCCCCACGTGCGTCGCCGGGCCGGCACCATGGCACTTGCCGAACGTGTGTCCGCCGGCAACGAGTGCGACGGTCTCTTCGTCGTTCATCGCCATGCGTGCGAAGGTCTCGCGAACATCACGGCCGGAGGCGACCGGATCCGGGTTGCCATTCGGGCCTTCCGGGTTCACGTAGATCAGGCCCATCTGCACGGCCGCGAGGGGATTCTCGAGGTCCCGGCCACCGGAGTAGCGCGTGTCGCCCAGCCACTTGTCCTCAGAGCCCCAGTAGATGTCCTCTTCCGGCTCCCAGACGTCCACGCGCCCGCCGCCGAAGCCGAAGGTCTTGAACCCCATCGACTCGAGCGCGCAGTTGCCGGCGAGGATCAGGAGGTCAGCCCAGGAGAGCTTGCGGCCATATTTCCGCTTGATCGGCCAGAGCAGCCGGCGCGCCTTGTCAAGGTTCACGTTGTCCGGCCAGCTGTTGAGGGGCGCCAAGCGCTGGCTGCCGGACCCCGCGCCCCCGCGGCCGTCGCCCATGCGGTAGGTGCCTGCGCTGTGCCACGCCATGCGGATGAACAGCGGCCCGTAGTGCCCCCAGTCGGCCGGCCACCAGTCCTGCGAGTCGGTCATCAGCGCATAGAGGTCCTTCTTCACGGCCCCCAGGTCGAGCGTCTTGAACTCCGCGGCGTAGTTGAACTCCCCGCCCATCGGGTTGCTCTTGGCCGAGTGCTGGTGCAGGATCCTGAGGTTCACCTGGTTCGGCCACCAGTCTCGGTTCGACGGGCCGCCGCCCGTTGCACCGCCTTGGGTCCTACCCGTTACCGGGCACTTGCTTTCGCTGCTCACGGGGCTTTCTCCTTTGCTTGCGGACATTGGCTTTCGCGGCTTGGCAGGCAGTGCAGACTCCATGCAGCTCCGCGTGGAACGACGCTACCGACCCCAGTTCCCCGACCTCGGTCGGACCCCGCAGAGGGTCCAGCGCCTCGCTGTAGAAGTCCCATACCTTGCCGCAACGCGTACACACGAAGTGATGATGCGGTCGGAGGTTCGCGTCGAAGCGGGCGGAGCCATGCAGCTTGCTCAGTCGCTGAACCAGTCCCATCTCCTCAAGGAACTTCAGCGTACGGTAGACGGTGTCGAGCGACACGGTGGGCATACGCTCTCGTACGCGGGCACAGACCGTCTCAGCGTCGGGGTGCTCCTCGGTCAGCACCACCTGCCGGAAGACCTCCAGCCGCTGCGGCGTCACCTTGAAGCCGGACTGTCGGCAGAGGGCCTTGAGCGTGGCCAGCTGCGCCGCGCAGGATTCCTCGGTGTGTGACATAGGCCTTCCTTCGAGCCTGTTCCTGCTAACCGTAGATATTACTAGTTACTTCATAATCCTGCTCCTGCGCCTGTCAAGTCGTGTGGGGTCCTTCGGTGGCGGACCACGGTAGGCAGATGAGTCGCGCTGGCGCCTGCCCTGCCTGGGAGGGCAAGGACCGTCAGAAGGATGATCGGGGGCCGAAACGGCGTCAGACGGCAACCGCGCCCCTCTTTGCCGGGGGCCGCTCGCGCAGGTTGACCTCCGCCCCGTTGCCGGCGGCATTCAGCCGGCGGGCCGTCGCCATCAGTTCGTGCACCTTCTCTGCGGTGATGCCTCTGGTACGATCACCGTCGTCGCAAGCCGCCCCGCGTATGCCGACGATGTCGGGCCGCATCTGTGCCAACCGCGGCAGATGCTGCAGCTTCACCGATCCGGCGACCGCCACCAGCAGGCCGGCTTCCTGACCGAGCTTGATGAACTCGGCGATCTCTTCCGAAGTCATCGCATCGAACAAGTCCTTGCCGTCCTTGATGGCCGTATCGACCATGACCGCGTTGCAGCCGGAGTCCTTGGCGGCTCGGACCACCTCGCGGTAACCGACGCCGCCAAAACGCCGGTAGTCGGCATAGCCTGAGGCCACAACCAGGATGTCAGACCGGACCATGCGGACGGCGCGAACCACGGCGTTCATGATGGCCAGGGCATCTGCGTACGTCTTCGAGCCGTAAAGCCCAGCCTTCAGGTAGTCGGTGCCACACCGCGCCGCGCCGTAGGCGGCCAGAGCGACGGTCCCCGGCTTCTGGGGTAGATCGCCAAGGGCGGCGCTGCACATGATGCCGGTGGGCCGAAAGGCGTCGACGATCTCCTTGATCACCCACGGCCCCTGGGCGCCCAGTGATCCCTCCCCGACATTCTTGATGTCGAGAATGTCGGCTCCGCCAGCCGCAACGATGCGAGCTTCCGTCATGGAGATAGGGCTGACAAGCATCTTCACTGGGAGACCCTCCGAGACCGTCATCCTGTCATCTCTGGTGCTGGGCAAGTTCCCAGTACCGAACACACTGGCGCGGGGGGAAGATGGTCCCGACCGGCCTCCAGACCGTGGGGTACGCCCTCGCCCAGCAACCGGGGAAACCCGATCATCCCAGTTGCTGATCTCCGTCCGCACTGTGATGATGTAAGCAGGTACCAGGCCAATCCCTTCATGATTTTCAGCTAATTAGCTTTATCTCTTTACGGCCAAAACTTTTATGTTTCCGCAAGAGATCCCTGTAGGCTGCCAACATGGCCACTCGCGTCTTGCGTTTTGCGTTACTTCGTGCTCCATCGTATCGCAATGTGCGCGTCTGTGGATAGCCCGTCTCTGTAGGTAGCACGCCCGTGGCACGGACTGGTAACCGTGACCACCGACAGGGCTGGCCCTCCGGGCCTGTAACCCGACCGGGCGGGCTTGACACGCGTCGCACGGCGTGTCATAGTACACTGTATTACGAAGCATTCTCAGGCGGGAGATGGCGATGGCCAGAGAACACATAGTCTGCTTCAAAGTGGATGCGGCCACGGCCGAGGCCATGCACGGCATACCGAACCGCTCGGATTTCCTGCGTGCGGCGGTGCTGGCGGCCTTGAGCAACACCTGCCCCGTCTGCCGGGGTACGGGTCATCTCTCCCCCCGCCAGATGTCGCATTGGCGCACGTTTGCAGCGGCCCACGCGTTCGAGAAATGCTCTGAGTGCCAGGAGTACCACTGGGTCTGCGCCGCTACGCCCGACGCGTGCCAGCCGGCGTTGCCCGCTACCGGGCCAGCCACGACCCGGCCACGCACCCGGCGCCGCGCTGCCGCCGCGGCGGCGGCTGGAGGAACCACCGCCGCACGCCCATGAGGACACGAGTCCATAGCCTGTTGCTCCTGCTCGCCTTTGCCCTCGGGGTGGTCGTTTACCCCGTTTGGCACAGAGCGCACTGCGGCACGCCGCCGCACGTGCTGGCAGAGCAAGCGTCGGTCCCGGCTGACGACCACGACGGGCACTCGACTCCCGCGCATGACCCGGACCGCTGCCAGGTCTGCCTAGTCGCCGCGCTTGGGCTGGTCCAGCCTGTGGCGGCAGCCTTGCCGCCGCTGGTTCTCGCGCCGGTCACGGTCGCGGCATTCCCCGTTGAGGCACCGACACAGCGCCCTGCCTATCGCCTGCCATTCTCCTGCGGTCCTCCTCCCACCTGCTGATTCTGTCCGGCCGATCGCGAGCCAAGCCCACGGCGTCTCCCGCCCGGCTTGGCGTCTGACGGCATCGGCTCCTCCTGCGCCGCAGCACCGCCCTGGCCAGGAGCCGTCACAGAACAGGCAGAGCGTAACGATGAGGACAGCACACCATGTTTGGCCGTAGAGAGGTTTCCTTCTTGAGGGTATTCGTCGGCAGTTGTCTGGCTGCGGCTACGTGGACCACTGCCGCGGAGGGCGAACTGCAGCCGGAGGCCGTGGGATCGAGCCCGGCGATCGAGCACGCCAAGCTCAGCACGGCGGACGCTTCGCCGGTCGACCCCGGTCATGTCGAGTTGGAGCTCGGCTACTCCGGTACCTGGTCCAGGCACGCGTGGGACAGCGACGGCAATACGCACGGACGGGGATCGCTGCGGGAGCAGGCGCTCGGACTCGCGGTGACGGTCGGGGTTGTGCCGAACCTCGATGTCAGCGTCGGCCTGGACTACCTCTGGCTTCACGATAGCGAGAGCGATTCTGCCACGACCGGCGACGACATCGGCGATCTCGGCCTTGGCGGACGCTACCGCTTCTTCTCCAGCGAAGAGCATGGCATCGAGGCGGCCTGGATCAGTGGCGTCACCGCGCCGACCGGCAGCCGCAGCCACGAGCACGAACTGGGTTGCAGCCAGGAGTTCTGGAGCTGGGACAACTCGCTCGTGCTGACCAAGGACTGGACGCGCTGGACGCTGAACGCGGAGGTCGGTTGGTCACAGCCGTTCGGGGAAAAGCGCGGCGACGACCGCGGTACGCTGTCGGCCAACCTTGCAACCGGGTACCAGCTCTTCGCCTGGCTCCAGCCCGAAATCGAGTTGAACTACGGCCGGGAGTTCGAGACCGGTGAGGATGACGCGACCTGTGTGGCCGTGACCGCCGGACTGGTCATGCCCATCAATGACTGCCTGCGCCTCAACCTCGGCGTTCAGCAGGGCGTCTGGGGCGAGAACGCGGACCGGGTGACCACTGCCCTGCTGGCCGTGAAGGTGGGATTCTGAACCACGACGGAAGACAGGAGCTGATAGACCTATGAAGACTCACGAAACGAACCTCTGGAGAGTCTCGCCCTGGCTGGGCCTGGCGAGCCTGCTGTTCTTGCTTGGGGGAGCCCAGGCTAAGGCGCAGACCGCCAAGCCTGTCGCCTCACCGACGGGAACCGCCGCGCTTCGGATCATGACCTCCTTCTATCCGATGTACATCGCGACCCTCAACGTGGCCGGGGGGATACCGGGGGTCGAGGTCAGGAACCTGACCCAGCCGCAGACCGGCTGTCTGCATGACTACCACATGACCCCTGAAGACCTGATTCAGCTTGGCGCCGCCGATATCTTCGTGGTGAACGGAGCAGGCATGGAGGCGTTCCTCGACAAGGTCGTCCGGCAACGGCCGGCGCTGAAGATCGTGACCGCCAGTGACGGCATCGAGCTGATCAGGGGCGAAGGCGAAGAGGGCGGCAACCCGCATGTCTGGGTCAGCGTGGCTCTGCACCTGCAGCAGGTGCGGAGCATCGCGGCGCAACTGGCGCAGGCCGATCCGGCGCACGCCGATGGGTACAGGCGGAATGCAGCCGCGTACCAGGTTCGGCTCGAAGGCCTACGCACGAAGATGCACGATGGGTTGAAGGACATCCAGACGCGCGACATCATCACCTTCCATGAAGCCTTCCCCTATTTCGCCAAGGAGTTCGGCCTGAACATCGTGGCGGTGATCGAGCGGGAGCCAGGCTCGGAGCCCAGCGCGAAGGAGCTTGCTGACACGATCGGGATCGTCAAACGAGCGAAGACCAAGGCGCTCTTCGCCGAACCGCAGTACCCGAGCAAAGCGGCTGATACCATTGCCCACGAGAGCGGTGCCAGGGTGTATACGCTGGACCCGGGGGTGACGGGTCCCATGGAGGCGGATGCCTACCTGGAGATCATGGAAAGGAACCTCGCCGAACTGCAGAAGGCACTGAAACGCCGGTGATGGCAGGCCCGAGCCCAGGCCAGGCACTGGGCAGAGCCGTGGGACGGCTGCCGCCCGGCCTGCTCCCGGCACAGGTTGTATGGGGTGGAAACATGGTCGTCAGGATTCGCGACCTGGTGGTGGAATACCGCCTCGGCGGTGAGTCGCTGCGCGTGGTGGATATTCCGGTGTGGGAGGTGGATGACGCCGAGCAGGTGGCCGTCGCTGGTCCATCCGGCTCGGGGAAGTCCACGCTGCTGCACGTCATCGCTGGACTCATGCTCCCCACCTCCGGGGAAGTCAGCGTCTGTGACCAGGACCTGACCCGTCTGGGCGAGGCGGCGCGCGACCGTTTCCGCGCTGCCCATATCGCCTGCATCTTCCAGACTTTCAACCTGTTGCAGGGCTACACGGCCATCGAGAATGTCCTGCTCGGCGCGACCTTCGGGCCGGCGCGAGCCGACCGCGCCACCGCGAAGGCGTTGCTGGAACGGGTTGGACTCGGTGGGCGCCTGCGGCACACGCCGGCCGAGATGTCCATCGGCGAACAGCAGCGCGTGGCCATTGCGCGCGCCCT
Source organism: uncultured Victivallales bacterium (assembly GCA_903933565.1). Taxonomy (GTDB): domain Bacteria; phylum Verrucomicrobiota; class Lentisphaeria; order Oligosphaerales; family JAFGRS01; genus CAILUI01. Next base: position 7,706 of record CAIZKT010000349.1, read on the forward strand.
GATCAAGAAGCCGAAGCTGATCCTGGCTGACGAGCCGACCGGCTCGCTCGATCCGCGCCGTGCCGCCGTGGTGGTGACGTTGCTGCGTGATGCCTGCCACGAACGCGGCTGCGCCCTGGTGGTGGTGAGTCACGAGGCCGGCGTGGTCTCCGCCTTCGAGCGCAAGGCGGACTTCAAGTCGCTGAACCGCACGCTGACGGTGACGGGGGGTACCCCATGAGCTTCTGGCGCATCGTCTTGAAGAGTCTGTGGCGCCATCGCCTGTCGACCGGTTTGGCGGTGGTCAGCATCGCCTTGGGCGCGGCGCTGCTGGGGTCGGTGGTCTCGCTGCGGGAGCAGACCCACCGCAACTTCACGCAGGAGGGGCTGGGCGTGGACGCGGTGCTCGGGCCGAAGGGCTCGCCGCTGCAGATCGCCCTCAACGCCCTCTACCACCTGGAGGAGATGCCCGGCAAGCTCACCTGGACATACTACCAGAAGGTGCTCGCCAGTGAGGTGGTCGAGAGCGGCATCCCCTTCGCCACGGGGCACTCCTACGCCGGCTTCCGGGTGAACGCTATCGACGAGCGCTTCTTCAGCGAGTTCGAGTACCTGCCGGGCCGGCACTTCTCTTTCCAGGCGGAAGATAGTGGCCAGGGTCGGCTCTTCGCGGCCCGCGACGAGGCGGTGGCCGGGGCGGCGGTCGCCAAAGCTCTGCACATCGGCCTGGGTGCAAGCTTCAACCCGACCTGCGGCGTGAACGCGGGCGATCCCGTGCACCACAACGACCTGATCCGCTTTGTCGGCATCCTCGCTCCGACCGGTACGCCGCACGACCGCGCCATCTACATCCCGCTGAAGACGTTCTACACCCTCGAGGGACACGGCAAGGAGGTGCAGGACATGGCGCTCGATGAGGCGCACCGCGAAATCAGCGGGGCCTACCTCAAGATCCGGCGCATCCGGGGCGGAGCGTTGCACCCAGGCATCCAGGATCTGAAGTACAATATCGGCCAATCCAGCCAGGCGCAGCTGGTGGTGCCCAACGAGGTGCTGCCACGGCTGTTCGGTATCCTCGGCTGGGTGGACTCTGTGCTCCTGGGCATCGCGATCTTGGTGACCGCCCTGGCGTTGCTCTTCCTCTTCGTCGCGCTGGTGTCGGCCTTGCGCGAACGGCGGCGGGACCTGGCGCTGCTGCGCTGCCTCGGCGCCACCCGGCGGACGGTATTCGGCCTGGTGCTGTGCCAATCGGCCTTCATCGCCGTCCTGGGGGCGCTGTTGGGCCTGGCCCTCGGGCACGGCATTGTGGCCATAGGCGGCGAGTTGATCCGCGTCGAGACCGGGCTGCGCTTCTCCGCGCTCTATCTGTCGCAGGCCGATCTGTACCTGCTGCCGGCGCTGGTTGTCCTGGGGGTGGTTGCCGGGCTCGTGCCGGCGGTGCAGGCCTACCGCTTGGGCGTGCTCGGCAACCTGGCCCCGGTGTCGTAGTGGAGTCCGAAAGAAACAGCCAAAGAGACTCACATGGTGAACCAGGCCGTACTGACGTGCTGCCTGACGGCAGCGTTGGCCTTCGGCATCGCCACCGCGCGCGCCGCCGAGAACAGGGAGCGCGGCAAGGATGCCAAGGGGCATCACGAACACGAAGGCGAGCACAAGGCCGCCCACGGGGGCCTCGCCCTCTGCCCACTCCTGTCGTCTGCATTCAGAAGCTCAACGTGGCTCCGACACCAGCAGCGAGGCACTGGCCGGGAAAGGCCACCCAGAGCGCCGCTGCGGCTGCGGCACCGGTGCAATGCGCCGGGTATAGCTTCGCGATGTGGAAGCGGCGCAGGGCGTCTACCGTCCAGGCGAGCCGGTCAGACGTCGCCGAACGCAAGTGCAGGCCGCCGATGACGGCGAGCAACGGACGGTCATCGGTGAGGGCGACCACCCGGTCCAGGGTGTTGATGACCCCGGCGTGGGCGCAGCCGAGGAGGACGACGGTCCCCTGGTCTGTAGCGATGAACAACGCCTGGTCGTCCAAGAGAGGATCTGCGCGCCGACCCTCTGGGTCCAGGCAGAAAGACTCAAGGGCCGGTTCATCCGGGTGACGGCGCGGAATCTCGCCGGTCGCGTACACGCCCGGCGCGACCTCGACCGGTTCCCGAGACAGGAGCGTGCGGCAATGCGGCCCCGAAAGTGCGGTCAGAGACGGGGGTGGAATGCCTATCGCCCGCGCGCCAGCCTGCTCCCGCTTGAACTTCGGCAACAGAGCATCGGGGTGTGCATGGACGGTCACGTGGCAGGGCGCCTGCCCGAGCACGGCCGCGAGGCCGCCCGTGTGGTCGTAGTGGCCATGGCTCAAGACCACCGTCTCCACCGCCTGAAGGTCGATGCCGAGAGCTGTCGCATTCGCCCTGAGCACCAGGCCCTGGCCCGTGTCAAAAAGGATGCGCCTGGCGCCGACCTCGATCCAGTACGCCAGGCCATGTTCCGCCAGAAGACCGCGAGTAGAGACCGTGTTGTCGGCTAGCACGATGAGCCGGCCGGCGGCGCGTTCAGCCATGGTTGCCTCCAGTGTGTGTTAGTGGAGCATCCCGTACAGACGGCAAGCCCATCCAGACGCTACGCATAGCCGCTCTGGTTGAAGATGCGCTACGCCGTCAGGGCGGCACGCATCGCGTCGCTCCCTGGGAACTTAGCATCGACGACGGCACTCTGTACCGTGGACTCAAGGCCTTGGCGATCGCGGCGCCGTCAGGAGGCCAGCCATATGGGTATGTCCGGAGACTGGGACGGCGGGATGCCGAGGGCTGAACACCGGGGCCATAACACCAGCCCGAGTCAGGCGCACACATGACCACAACCAAGCCAAATCCCTGGTGGAAGGGCGCCCGGGGAGAGTGGTTTCTCGTCGCTCAGATCCTCCTCTGCGGGCTGGTCATCTTCGGACCTCACAGGGTATGCGGCCAGCCGACATGGCCATTCCCGTGCGGGTGCGTCTTTCCGGCCGCAGGCAGCGTACTGATGGTGGCCGGTGGCGCCCTGTTCCTGACCGGCCTGGTCAGGCTGGGGCGTGGCCTGACCCCGTTCCCTTGCCCGAGGGATGAGGCCACACTCGTTCAGACCGGGCCCTACGCGCTCGTCCGTCATCCGATGTATAGCGGCCTGCTTGCCCTCTGCTTCGGCTGGGCGTTGCTCAGCCAGAGCTGGCTTACGCTGCTGTATGCCGCTGTGCTGTTCGGGTTCCTGGACCTCAAGTCGCGGCGCGAGGAGATGTGGCTGATAGAAAGGTTCCCGGCATACCGCGAGTACCGGCAGCGCGTACGCAGGCTCGTGCCGTTCATCTACTGACGACCGGGCGGCCAGACGACGTTGCGTGGGCAGCATCCCAGCGGTCAGTAACACCGGCTCGCCACCTCACCCCCACGGCCATACCCCGCGGCGGGCGCGACGGCAATGGGCGAGAGTAAGCGCAGAGCCGCCGGAAACACGCCCAGGAAGCCACATCGCAGAGATTGCAGGGCGCAACCAGAAAAGCACCAAGGCGCGGGAACCTCATGCCCCGTCGCCTGTCGCATTCGGCAGTAGGATCGCCCGGGGGAAGCGAGGCCCGGACGATGTAGACGCCAGAAGACCAGATACCGCAAAGCTTGACAACTTAACACCCCGGCAGGCTCCATCTCCTCCCTCCTCTCTCTTCCCGGACCTGTCGGGGTGCCTCTTTTTGGCGTGGCCTGCCCGCCCCACGGATACCCCCGCGGCGGGCGCGGCGGCAAGGGGCTCACGGAACCGGATTGCGGGCAGCATGGCGGCGATTCCAAGGCGGCACAATGTGCCGCATAACGCGCCGCTGGACAGCGGGGCCTGGGCGGTCCGCCCTACCCCCCGATCACTTGCCCATAGCCCTTGCCCGAGAAGCTCTCCAGTCGAGCCCAGCCGCCTTCGAGCGGGGTGAGGGTGGTCCGGATGGTGATGGCCTTGGCGGCAGCATCGGCGCAAGCCCATCGCGTTGTGCGCCGCGCCCGTCAGGCACGGGGATGCGACGGGAAGTCGGTGTACCCCTGCGCGGTCGGCGCAGACCATACCTTCAGGTCCGCCGACGGACTCAGCTCCCAGCCGTTCGCGAAGCGTTCGACGAGGTCGGGATTGCTCAGGAAGGGCCGTCCGAACGCGATGAGATCAGCCTTGCCAAAGGCAATCGCCTCATCCGCCGTTTCCTGCGTGTAGCCGCAATTCCCCAGCAGCGGCCCCGAGAACACGGCGCGGAACTCCGCGAGGGTCCTCGGTTTGCCCTGCTCGTGGAATCCAAACGCCAGCCCGTCCGTCACATGCAGGTACGCCAACCCGAAGGCGTTCAACTGCGCGGCAACATAGGTGAATGTCTCGCGGAAATCCGGCGCCCCCATGTCGTTGAAGTTCCCATCAGGCGACAGGCGCGGACGCAATGGCGCGGGCGAACTGGCCCGGAAAAGACGGCGGCAGGGACAGGGGTACTGAGTTGGCCCAGCGGTGCCGCAGGCTGGGCAGTTGGGGACAAGAGGCCGGCGCCCTACCACCCGATCACGTGCCTGGCACCCCGGTTGCGCAACGTGCCAGTTCTGCCAAAGTACGAGGGGGCCCGCAGGGTCGGACCTAGCGCCGGTCGTTCATCACCGAAGGAAGTGCCGAGCATGTCGACTCAAGTAGTAACGAAATCACCCCGCAGCTGTCGCATTCCCAGGGTTACGGGACCCTTCGTCAACATCTACAAGCCGGAGGCGGATACCTTCCCGCTGCCGACCGTCAGCACAGCGGATGGCCACATCACCTACACCCAAGGCGTGACCTATCCGGAATGGCGGACCAATGACCACACGTTCATCAAGGGCCCTGACCAGCGCTGGCACTGCTTCGGCATCACGAAACCCTGGGTGACCGGGGACAATGGGCACTGCGGCGAAGGACTGTGCTTCCATGCCGTCGCTCCGCAAGGCACGTTTGCGCAGGCGGTCAGCTTCCAGTCGTGGCACGACCTGCCCAAGATTTCAGTAAGTGACTGCGGTTGGGCCCCGGCAGCCATCAAGATAGACGATGAGTATCTGCTCGTGGGCAGCAGGCTCGGACAGGCCGCCTCCATGGACCTCCACACCTGGGAAGCCCGAGGGCGGCTACCGGCCAAAGGCGGCAACCGGGATCCGTACATCCGCTTTTGGGACAAGTGCTACTACCTTCTGCGCTGTGACGGCAACGGGGTCAACCTGGTGACGTCCACGGATTTTCGCACGTGGTCGGAACCGCTCACGATCTACCGGCCCGAGGCCGAGAGCTACCAGGCCGAGTCCCCGGTTCTCATCCCCCTGGACGGGTTGTTCTACCTGTTCTGGACGCTCTGGGACACCGCCGACAAGAGCACGTCCGGCTACTGCCCGAAGACCTACGTCCACTGCTCAGATTCCCCTGCCGACTTCCACGGCCGCCCGCCGCTCGCCGAGATCACGGTCCATGCGCCCGAGATCATCCGGGCGGAGGACGGGCAATGGTTCATCTCCAGCGCCGACTATCCTTTCCGTGGTGTCGGCGTTGCTCCCCTGACTTGGGAGTAGTGGCGGCCTCAGGGGTTCAACCTGCCGACCTACCAGCTCATCTGCGGCCCGGCAGGTGCCGAACTGCAGGCCAGCGATAGCAGCACCCATGCCGTGATCTGGGGTGTACTTGATTCCGGCGGAAAAGCACAAGTCCGGTACCGACAACCGCCAGCAGTGCCAGTGATATAGCGGCGGCTTTCTTCATCAGTTACAACTCAGGTGCATTTCCCTGCCCCAACGGGGCTGTGGCTCAGAGCCCCTGGGGGCAGAGGGTATCGCCACCTCGATCAATGCCTCAGTATGTCGTTGGTACATGGCGACACTTTGACCACGGCGTGGTGAATTTGCGAGGCGATGCAGCGCTGGAACCAGATGCGACGATGACTCGCGCAGAGGCGCGGGGGCGCAGAGGAAGAGGGAGAACTCGATCGGGCCCGTGGCGAGCAAGGCGACCACGTGAAGAGACTTGGCGCCAGCCGCGGGGTGAATGGCCTCGATGAATGAACCCTCAGCGCCTCGGCGCCTCAGCGGGAGAATCAGCCTGGACTTTCCTCCCACGCCTTCAGCGGCCGGCGTCCCGCCGTGCTGCACACCAGGCGACCAGTTCCATCTGTCCGTCGGTCTCCGGTTGGGACCCGGCGTCCCAGACGGCCTCGGCGGCCGCCGCCGGCGTTTCCCCGAGCGCGATCAGGATGCACGTCGCCAGGGAGCCCGTTCGACCGACCCCGGCCGCACAGTGGACGAGGATTCGCTCGCCGGCATTGAGTCGCTGAGCCAGGTCGAAAGCGAGCTCCCAGAATGCCTCCCGGCTGCGCGGTGTCCCGCAGTCCTTCACCGGAAAGGAGATGACTGGACACGGCACGTGGCCGCTCAGCAGTGCTTTGGCATAGGCGGGCGACTTCCGCCGCGTCTCGCCTGCCTGAGCCAGGTTGACGATGAACTGCACGCCCTTGGTGCGGATGTGTTCCCAGACCTGCTCGAGCGTTTCGAAACATCCAGGCATGCTGTGCAGCAACAGCCTCCCAGGAACGCCTGCGGGTAGTTTGACTTGGCGGAACATGCGTCGGATCTCCTGGTTGGACTCGTTTGGCATAACCTGACCTCCTCAGGGGCCCCACTTCGCGGCGGCATTCAGCACGCTCCCGCCTCGTTGCGGGCAGCCATCCGGCTCAGCGTGGCCGGAGCAGCGCCGGCAACTGCGAGCGGTAGGGCTCCGGGAGCTGCGCCAGCCAGTCCTCGACACACTCGCCGGCCGCTGGCCAGAACTGCCGGTAGAAGTCGAACCAGTCCCCGTTCAGGTAGTGCACCAGGAACGCGGCGTGCGAGAAGGCCTCGTCCTGGGAGATGTCCTCGCTGCTGTCGGTGTCCCAAAGCCACACCACCTTCTCTTGGCCCAACTGCGCCAGCCGGTCGAGGTACTCCGCCTCAAACGTCTCGATGCACCAGATGTACATCGGGAAGTAGTTGAGGAACACGGCTTCAGCCTTGTCGTCCGTCAGGCGGCCATGGACCCAATACCGGTGCCGCTGGGCGGCCAGATCGCTGCGGTCGAGATGCCGCAGCCACGCTCTAAGCTTAAGTGACGCGCCCGCGTAGGTGACCAGATCGGTGAACGGTTCAGGGTGGCCGTCAGGGTAACACTTCAGCCCCTGCCAGGCGTTCTCAACACTGTGGGCGCGAACGGGAGTCTTATCGCTCCCCAGGAGGCCGGGGACAGGGAAACCGCCTGGCCGCATCGCGAACGGGCTCAGGCCCGCATACCCATCGCGGCTCCGGGAGGAGACACTGATACGCACCCGTCGCCCGGGGTCTGGGATGCTACCGGTCGCACAGAGCGTACGCCAGCGTTCCTCCTGTCCGGCCACATCGTTGCCGCTGTCCGGCTCGAACCGCTTTGTCGCAGTGCCCGTGCCGACCGTGGCATCGAAACGAGCGCACCAGTACAGGCCGTTGGCATCGGCATCCAGGATGTAGCTGTTGTTCCTCGGGCGATGCCGCAAGACGACCTGGCGCGGATCGGTGAGCGGCCGAGGTCCCTGGTTCTGTCGCTTCGGTCTGTCGTCTGCGGCGGGCGCATCTCGGTATAGCCCGTGGTCGCGGATATACTCAGCCACCGCCGCGGGCACCAGGTCGTTGATCAGATCGCCCTTCGCGACCCGGCGCCGCACCGCGGTGCTTGAGCCATCGGACACAATGCCCAGGTCTAGCGCCACGAATCTCCCAGCATCCTGTTCGTACCGGCGGCGCTTTCTGGGCTTGAGGCCCGGCACGACGCTGCCAAGCGTGACCGTGCGGTGACCGACCCGTCTCGGGACCACCACAAATGAGTGCACCGCGTCCCGCAGGCGCTCGTAGGTGCCGAAGCCGAGTAGCCTCTCCAGAGTATCGGCGCCGCGGACACTGTCGAAGACGGCCCCGGGGAACTGCCTGGCCAAGGCTTCCACCGTGTCCGCATCGCGGGCGGCGTCTTCACCCGGCGGCAAGCCAGTCTCGAGATCGGACACCGTTACCGCGGGCATCTCCGCAAACGCCAGACGGCAAATGGCCAGCCGGTGCCCTTCGGACGCCAGGCCGGCCTTGCCGTAGCCGTCGCCATTCGGCACCACCACCACCCGGTCGTAGCGCCCAGTTACCAGCAACGCCCGGACCAAAGTGATATGGTGGTTGCCAACCGGACTGAAGCTGCCGCCATAGACCGCGACTCTCATGCATCGAGAACCTCGAAGCCGACGCCGCACACGGCAAGGAACTTCTCAAGATGACTACACGCATCCTGGTAGCTATGGTCGGCTTCCATGAAGTAGCCCCCGACCGTGACAGGGGCGGAGAACCTCTCGCCGTGCGGGTGGTTCTGCCGGCGCGCAATCAGGTAGCGTTTCTTGCTGGTGGCGAAGGGTAGAGTTCCCAGTGGCAGACGGTCCAGATGGCCGCCCTTTACAAGGTATGCCAGAACCCCCTTGCACAGTTCCGGGACACTTGGTGCATGGAACTGGCAGTCCCCTACCTGTACGTCGATGCCGCGTCGGTGGCCATCATCTTGCCCGCCGCCACCCGCACGAGGGGGATAGGGCGGCAAAACTGGCACCCGGGGGAACACGCGCCAGAGGCCCGCCGCGTCCTGTTCCGCGTAGTAGAGGTGGCCTTGGGCCGCAAGGCTGCCCCGAAGATCCCTCAGTCGACCATGCAGTTCCTTGCGGGGTGAGAGCACCACTGTAACGCTGGCTGCTGCCTGGTGAGGTTCCTTCCCCTGCTTCTGCACGATCATGTTCATCAGATCATCGAAAGTGACGCCGTCGGCGTTCAGCAGCGCCTGGAAGATAAGATGATAGGAGCCGCTCTGCTTGCCGTAAGGGTTGGTCAATGGAGGAGCGGGGGACTCCTTAGGGGGAGTGTCGACGGGCGCGTCGGTTACCACAGTCTTCTCAAGTGCCTCCTCCAGCAACTTGATGATCTCACTGTTTCCGAGTTTCCTGGCCAAGGCCAGAGCAGACATGTCGAGGGGCAGATCTGTGTGCCAGGGCATGGCTCCGCATTCGAGCATCAGTTCTACGAGTTCGGGGTCTTCTTCCTTGACGGCCCATCCCAGAGGTGTGCTCTCCGGATAGCCCCCACGGGCCAGGTGCGCCCACTCGCGGGGACCGAGGTCGGGTCGGTGCGCAAGCAGCTTCCGCAGAGTCTGCATCTGCCGGCCTTGGATTGCAGCCTCGACCGGCGCGACCTCGTCGAGTCGATCGTCGTCGTCCAGACTGAGCTCGGCCCCCCGTTCGATGAGAAGGTCGACGAAATCATCCATGCCACGTCTCGCGGCCATGCACAGCGGCGATGGGTAGCCACAAAGGTGATAATCAGGGTCAGGATCGTGTTCCACGAACTGGTCGATGCAGGCGCCTCGGTCGATAAGCCGCTTGGCCAGTTCCATGTCCTCACGCACGATGATGGCAGCGGACAAAGGGGTGTAATCGATGCCATTCATGGCGGTGACATAGTCGGTCTCAACGCGTTGCTCCAGCAGCCAGTATATCTGCTCAGGAGTTCCGTTGAGTACTGCCCCAGTCAGTAGCCCTGTCCCAAAGCGATCAAGCTTGTGACCTGCCTTGAGCAGCCAAGGAAGCAACTCCAGCGCCGTTGGCGAGGCGAAGAGCGGGCCGAGGCACCAAGTAGGGTCTCCGTCGCGGTTCAGGTCGCTGTGGTGGGCACTGCCCGACCTCATGTCACTAGGGTTGGGGATCTCGGTCAGCTCCAAACCCGCCTTCTCCACGAGCCACTTCACCCAGGGGACATGGCCTGCGAATACGGCCTTCCAGAAGAAGGGCTCACCGTTTTCCTTCACCAGGCTCGGGTCACTGCGGAGAAGCTGGAGAATCTCTGCTTCCCGCTCCAGAACACGCTGCAGACTCTTGTCGTCCGGCACGCCGGTCAGGAGCCCCACCATCTCCTGCCGCTGTTCGGGAGTGACCGGCGGGGCCGCGCCACCGCCTTCAATCCCTCTGTCGGTACCCGCCTCGGTTGGTGCTGGTGTGGGCACTCTCAGCTGCTCCCCCGGCGGTACCTCGGGTTCAGCGGGTCGGGGATCTCGCGGTCCCGGCCAGAGCCTGAGCGCTGTCCAGAACAGCGTGTCAGCCCGTTGGAGAATGGCCTCCTCGTTCCACGAGTCGCGCTTCTGGAAGTACTTGTTGAGCGGCAGTGAACTATGTGCGAAGATCTTCTCGCGTTTGTCCGCATAGGAAGCGTTCTTCATGCTCGTGTTCAGCTTCTGCGTCAGCAAGGTCAGATTGCCGATGCTGTGCAGGAGGGTTCCTCTGATCTCGCGATCGCTCGTTCCTGGCTGGAAGCGCTCTCGGACGCCCCCTGTGAGTTCTCCCAGCGGCCAGTTCGTTTCCCATTGCTGGGGCAGAACGTGCTCGACTGTCAGAGCGTGGTACCGAACGGTCACGTCCTCGCCAAAGGCCGGCTGCAGCTTCTGGTCGATGGCGGAGAGCATCGCTTGGAGGGTCTTGCGGCGGTTGCCGGCGGCATAGAGTTGCTCGGTGTCCCAGTGGCGTCGGAACTCGTCGTCGCTGGGCCAGAGCATGCTCTCGTTCTTGTCCAAGGCCAATGTCTGCTGGAACGCTGCTGCAGTGATCTGGGTCATTTCGTGGAGCTTGGTGACCAGGCCCAGAAAGAAGTGGTTGTACTTGTTCGTCGACATGCGGCAGACGAAGCGGCGAACCAGGTAGCTCTCGATCATCCCGCAAATGAGCACGAGATCCTGCTTGGTAACACACCCCCCAGGCAGTGCCGTCCCGAAGAGGTATAGAAGCACGGCGTAGACCGTCGATTGGTCGTGTTCGCGGATACGGAGAAAGAAAGGAGCAAACTCATCCAGGTCGGCCGGCAACTCGTAGAACGATGAGTAAACCAAGGCCTGCTCGCGGATCAACTGCAATCGGCCCTTGACGAGTTCCCTCGACCGCCTCTCTTTCCAGTCATCGTCCTCCCACCAGCCCCGGAACACCGTCAGCAAGTCCGCGACACGTATTTCCGCGTTCGAGACTTTCCGGCACTGGAGGAAATGCATGAAGAACTGCTCGATCCGTGCTGTGCCCTTCGTCCCGGGCTGATGCCAGAAGTACTGATCGCTGTCGTCAGGGTCTCTGCGGGACGAGAAATCCTCCCAGTACGCTTCGTAGAGGGTAAGCTGTTCTGCAGGTGAGAACTCCACGCTGACGGCCGCGCGGAACACGAGGTTGCGTATCAGGTCGCTGGCCAGCAGGGGCTCGCCGCGGCCGTTCAGGGCCTCGAACACTTCCGTTTCGGGCTCATTCCTGTCGAGCCCGATGCAGACAAACGTAGCCCAGTAGACCGCCGTCAGGAGCCCCTGGGCGCGCTTGTTCCGTGCGTCGGCAGACAGGTCCGTGCCGCCTGCACCCGTCGCCAGGAACCCGGCGATAGCGTCACGGAAGAACCAATAACACTGGCCGAGGGTGCCTAATTCAATGCGCGGTTGCGCCGGGATGCTGCGTTCTGCTCCCATGGTCCGACGGAATGATTCCTGGTCGCGATGCGATGGCTGGATCTTGAAGTGATCTTCGCTGTCGGAAGCCCTCCCTGCATTCCTCATCAGAGTCGCCAAGTCCTCTTGCCCGTGGACACCCAGATCCAGAAGGGCATGGCTCAGCGCTCTCAGGAAGATCTGGCAGGTGATCAGGCGCTGTTGCCCGTCCACGACTTCGTACCGAGGCAGAGCCATCACTGCAACGTCCAGGGCCTTGACGACGATCGGGCCGAAGAAGTGATGGGCGATAGGCTGCCGGTTCGCTTCCGCCTCGATCAACTGCTTGGCTTTGTCGAACAGGTCGTTCGCAAATGGTTCCCACTGGTCGTCCCTGCTCCACACGTACTCGCGCTGGAACACCGGAATGATATAGACGCGCTGGTCACTGAACAACCGCCCCAGGGTCTCTTTGGTGACCTCCACGTACAGTCCTCCTTTGGCTTGTGTGCCTGAGCCGTCTCTGGGCGCTACCCCGCGGACTCGGAGTCGGGCACTGTGGACGGGGCATCAGCAGTGGCATCGAACGGCCACTCTACCTTCCCGGTCGTCAACAGCCACCTCGTTTGACTACTGGAACGGCGGCGTCAGCCCCGCAGTCAGAGCTTGCACGATACACTTACAGACCTGACCAGCCCGGCCGGAGCGCGGCCCAGAGTGCCCGCCTTTACGGCACGCCCAGGTCGCCGATGCCTGCCTGCCGGCACAAACTGCACGGGACATACATAGCCGGCAGACGGTCTATCCGCAACTCGCCACTCTGATCCGTGATGCCAGTCCGGCTGGAACGGGCGACATCCTCCGTGGCCAACCCGACGACCATCTGGAGCGCGACGGCGCACGCTGCCTGCGGCAGGGGTTCCGGCGGCCCATCCCCAGCCGTCAGGGCCACAAGATGGCGGCCATCTGGTGCGGGTGTTGTATGAGGGGCGTCGTCCGCCATGCCTGTAGCTACCTCGTCCAGACTGGCGGCTTTCGACGAACTGGGCAGCCTGCGTATGGAAGCAATCTGCGACGGCCTGCTCGACGATGAATCGGTGCTCGGTGTGGATGAAGCCGCCTGATCCGGGTGTCAGCGTTTCGGCCGCGTTCTGGGGTCGCGCACGGCACTCTCGCATACCCTACTCATGTGGGCCGCTCTTGGAGTTCTTTGAACGACACGCCGCAGACGGCGAGAAACTTCGCGAGCTGGCAACACGCGCGAGCGTAGTCCTTTTGGACCTCGATGTAGTAGTCCCCAACGTGTACAGCGCAGGAGAAATCCACGCCGTGCTGATGCTTTGGCTCGCGCGCAATCAGATACCGTTTACTGCTGGTCGCAAATGGTATGGTACCCGGCGGCAGGCGGGCCATGTGGCCATCTCGGATGAGGTACGTCAGGGCGGCTTCGCACAGTTCCGGGACATTCTGAGCATGGAACTGGCGGTCCCCGACCCGGACATCGATACCGCGCTGACGGGGCCGCTCGCTCCCTCTTCCCTCACCGCGACCACGCGGCTTCATTGGTGGGGTTCGCGGGAAGACCCGCCAACGGCTGGCAGGGTCCTTTTCAGCGTAGTACAGGTGCCCCTTTGCTGAGGTGTGACCGCGGACGTCCGGTTGGTCCTCCGGCGACCCCTTGCGGGGAGTGAGCACGACTTTGATGTCGTTGCCCGCCTGGTAGTCTGCCTTCTCCGGCATCCGTCGCACGATCACGTCCCGCAATTCAGCCACGGTGGTTCCATCAGCGTCAAGCAACGTCTGGAACACCAGGTGGTATGATCCTCCCTTGCGGTAGGGGTTACTCAGCTGCATCTGCGTGCCTCCTCCTTTGGGTCACAACGTCCTAGGCTACGGGGTTCCGAACGCTCCGAGAGCATGTCATCGCCAGCAGTCCTCACGCGATGCCTCCGCCACCAGTTCCTGCACTCGGCCCTGGTCTCCGGCGCGGACGCGGGTGCGGCCGCTGAGGCCGGCGAGCCAGCGGGCGGGAAGGGCGCCCTGGCCGTGCAAGGCGCCGACCGCGGCCCCGACGATGGCGGCGATGGTGTCGTTGTCTTTGGTGTCGTTGACGGCGCGGACGATGGCCTGCTCCGGGTCGTGCCCGTGGCGAGCCAGGATGTACAGGACCGAGGGGACAGTCTCCATCAAGTAGGCGCCGGAGTACCAGCGGTCGCAGGCCGCCACGGAGGAGAGGTTATCCCGAAGCGCGGCAGGGATAACTGCGGTGATGAACTCCGAGATGGTCCCGCTGAAAGCCGCGTAGGCGCCGCCGCGCGGGCTGTAGCGGGTGGTTTCCAAAGGACCGGCCAGTTCGACAAAGCGCTCCACCCACCATTCGGACGGCGGCGGCGCGGTCATCCGCATGAGGTCTGCCAATAGGCCGCAGAAGGCAATGCAGGAGGCGATGGACATACTGCCACGATGCGTGATCACCGCGGCGCAGGCCACGTCAGCCCAGAGGCCGGGGCCGCCGTTCCGAAGATGCGGAATGACGACCGGGGCGATACGCATCAGCGCGCCATTGCTCTCGGACTCGGGGCCGGCTTCGTACCACGGCAGGCCCAGCTTTTTGTAGTTGCTACAGAATGTGCGAACCGTCTTCCCCCGATGGAAGATCCTGCCGTTGGAGGTGAAGGCGCGGGCCACATGGTCGGGGTCGAGACCGCCATCGGCCAGCAGACATTCGAGGGTCCAGAAGGCGAGTTGGGTATCGTCGGACGGCAGGCCAACGGGTTGGTCTTGTGCGTAGCGGTTAGGCAGGTAGTCCGTGATCTCGCCATGAGCCTGGCGCCGTTCATGGGGCAGCATGCCCTCGCTGGTGTTGCCGAGGGCGTCCCCGACCGCCATGCCGAGCAGCATGCCGGCGACGCGGTCGGGAAGGTGCGCCGCCGGATTCGGCGCCAGCGCCTGCTGGAAGATCGCGCCTTGGTGGATGGGCAGTAGCCCTTTGGCGAAGAGTTCTGCAAGTGTCTGGTCCGACGACATGCCGATGCCCCTCTTGCTTGCCCAACCTTCCTGCTCAGCCTCCCTACCCCTCTGCGCCGACGCCTGGAGAGTCCGAGCCGGGACAATCCATTCGTGGCCCCAGGGGCCAGGCTGACACGCCGTCCCTGGTGCAGCGCGGGCAACCCAGACGATGCCGCCATTACTGATAGGCGCGCATCCCGGCCAAAACCTGTCCGGGGTACACGGCCCTCCGCGCTTTCCCCACGTCTGAGTCCCATCCCCGCACACGCCCCGAGGAACACTGTCGGCGCCTGGCTCTCCTGTCTCCTGCACCGGCGTACGCCCACCGTACCCCACGGTCCTGCCTGGCAGTACTGACTGTAAGCGTCGTCGTGGGGGTGTCAATCCCCGGCGCTGCCGAAAGGTGCCTCCAGGCACAGTGGGCGGGCGGCCACCACTCGGCTGCCACGGGAAGCGCGCCTGAGGTCGCGCGGCGGCTCGCGAGGCCACTCGCCCTCCGGGGGAACCGCGTCTGGGGTCGCGGCGGCTCAGCAGGAGCTTCGCTCCAGGGGAAGCGCGCCTGGGGTCGCGCGGCGGCTCAGCAGGAGCTTCGCCCTCCAGGGGAACCGCGTCTGGGGTCGCGGCGGCTCAGCAGGAGCTCTTCCAGGATCAGGTCAATGCGCAGGATCCGGTCTCCTGGTCGGAGGCATGGCGCGAGTCGGGGATGAAACTGGCCTACTGCCTTCAGGAACCTGGGAGGCACTGCATCCGCAAATCCATGCGCATTGATATATTCGTGAACACGAGTATACTGAGGTCAGGGCGAGTGAGGTTGTGGTTCGGCGGCTGCCGCAGTCAGGATGGCGATGGCGGGCCGTGAAGGTCAAGGACGGCGAATGAGAGCAGACAGAGAGAAGATACAGCGCCTGGTCGAGCTTGCCCTGGTTCACTTCCCGGACGTCAAGGCATCGGGTGTTGTGGCCCTGTCAATGGGGGCGTATCGCCAGGATGCCCTGCGCGGGGCGCTCGCGGATTTCATTCTGCGGGCCGGCAAGGCCGACGCCGGGTCGCCACCGTCGGCTCTGGCTGTTCTCTTGCGGCGATTCTCGCCGAGCGCTGCGGCGGTTGTGGGTGAGTACGCGAAGCGCTTTCTGCCCGAGTTGAGGTGTGTGATTGCCGACGAGGGTGGCAAGGGCTTTGTCTATGCAGGCGGGCAGTGCACGACCATGGGGGCTTCGCGTGTGCGACCGCAGCGCGGCCTGGGCCAGCCTCAGGCGCACGCCGGGAGTCTGTTCTCGCCGAACCATCAGTGGTTCCTGAAGATCCTGCTTCTGGACGGCATGGAGCCGAAGTACTGGGGAGGGCCGCAGTCACGTGGCGGGGTGTTGGGCATCAGTCACCTGGCTGAGCTGTCCAGCAAGCCTCAGCCTTCGGCTTCGCGGTTCGCCGCGCTGGCGGAAGCGGAAGGCTATCTGGTGCGCGCTGCGGGGGGGCTGCGGCTGCAGCGGATACCACAGTTGGTCGAGTGCTGGGCCTACCATCGGTTCAACCACCCAGACCCGGCGCTGCGGGTGTCGTCACTCTACCCGGGCGAGAACATCCACGATGTGGTGCGGCGCCTCCGGGGGTGCGACGGGGTCGCTGTCAGCGGACATCTCGCGGCCCATGCCTTGGGCCTTGGGGGAAGCACCGCGGACAGTGCCCGCGTGTTTGTCCGCAAGATTGACGCGGCGCTGGAGCGCCTGGACCTGGTGGCGTCCAGCACTGGCAAAGACACCTTCTCCCTCGTTTGCCCGCAGGCGACGGAGTCCGTTTTCGGCGGGAGCGTGGATCACGAGGGCCTGCGGCTTGCCGACGTACTCCAGGTGTACCTCGATCTCTATTTCGACCCCGCCCGCGGGAGAGAGCAGGCCCAGCAGGTCTTTGACCGGGTCCTGTCGCCGCATTGGGAAGGACTACGATGGCTCTGATTAGTGCGGCTTTCGACGATATCCTCGTCCGGGTGGCCCGGGCGGTGGCTCCATACGGTCCGCGCGTCGTGTTGGTTGGCGGGAGTGCGAGCGCCCTGTTTCGTCACCATCCGGCCAGCGCAAACCCATCCCCCAGGCCGCTGCTGACTCTGGACGCGGACCTTGTCGCGTCTGTCCGCGGACTTCCCAAGGTACCAACGCTGCACGACCAACTGACTCGCCTTGGACTGGTCGCCGTACCCTCTGATCGGCCGGCAAACAAGTACCGGCTTACCCCAGAGAGCAACGAGTCCATCGAGATACTCTGCCCCCTCACGGGCCTGCCGAAGGAAACCCGGCTTCGCCGTCCGGCCTTGGTGGAGATACAGCCGGGCACGACGGCCGAAGGGCTCGATTACGTCGATATGCTCCTGGTGAACCCATGGTCAGTCGATCTCGCCCAGATACCCGGCCTGGACGTAACCGAGACTCTGCCGATCTCCATCCCCAATCCCGTCTCCTACGTGCTGCAGAAGTGCCTGGTTCGTCGGCAACGCCGCGGCCAGGAGAAACGTGACAAGGATTCCTACTACATTTACGACGTCGCGTTGGTCTTCCGAAACGCGATGGAGCGTATGGCGCAGGAGGCGGTCGGACTGCGCGCGGCTATCGTCCGGAAGTGGTACCATGATGCCGCTGGGCAACTCGAACACCAGTTCGGCCACGAGAGAGCGCCGGGAGTCCTCGAAGCTGTTGACATTGGCCGAGCCCATGGCCTTGAGCTGAACGCCGCGATGGTCGAGCGGACCGTGTCCCGACTGCGGGCCGCGGTTGCCGGCTGATGGGGGCAGGCGGCCATCGCGCCGCTGCCATGGGACCCGCTCCCGCTGGTCGCGGCGGCTCGCGAGGCCACTCGCCCTCCAGCACCAAGCGGGCGCAGTGCCGCCCGATCATGTCAGGACGAAACAGCGGACCGCCACTGGAGCGCGAGCGTCCACGGGGGCTCTGCACCCCGCGAGCTTCGTGTTTCACAGGAGGGGAACCGCGTCTGGGGGCGCGCGGCGGCTCGCGAGGCCACTCGCCCTCCAGGGGAACCGCGCCTGGAGGAGCGGTGGCCGCCGGCCTGGCGCTCGGGGGCGACGCCGAGACGGGTTTGCGGCGCCGCCGCTTTTGGAGTATTATACATCTGCAACATAATACGCTGACGGTATAATCTTTGGAGGCCGGTATGGCACTGCCGTTTCTGGATCGCCAGGAGGAGGTGACGCGGCTGCGGCGGGCGTTTGCGGCGGAGACGGGCACGTTCGCCTGCGTCTACGGCCGTCGGCGCACGGGGAAGTCGCGCCTACTGCTGGAGGCGCTGGGGGCGCAGGCCGCGGGCGGATACTACTGCAGCGACCTGCGCGAGGCGGCCATCCAGCGCCGGGCGCTGGCCACGGTGCTTGCCGTCCTGCTGCCGGGTTTCGACCGCGTGCAGTACCCAGACTGGGAGGCGCTGCTGGCGCGCTGGCGGGCCGACGCCCCGCCAGGCACGGTCCTGGCGTTGGACGAGTTTCCGTTTCTGGTGGCGACCAGCCCCGAGTTGCCTGGACTGCTGCAGAAGAGCCTGGACGGCGGCGGCGCCAAGCCGGTGCATCTGGTGGTCTGCGGTTCGTCGCAACGGATGATGCATGGGCTGGTGCTGGCTACCGATGCCCCGCTCTATGGACGCGCGCGGGAGATCCTGCGCCTCCGGCCACTGGGGGCAGCCTGGCTGGGCGAGGCACTGGGGCTGACCTCAGCGCGCCAGGTCCTGGATGCCTATGCGCTCTGGGGCGGCATCCCGCGCTACTGGGAGCTGGCGCAGCCCTTTGCGGACACGTGGGAGGCAATGCGAGCGCTGGTGCTGGACCCGCTGGGCGTCTTGTACCAGGAGCCGGAACGGCTGCTGGCCGATGACCTGCGCGACAGCGTCCAGGCCAACTCCCTGCTGTCACTGGTCGGCCAGGGCTGCCAGCGCGTCTCGGAGTTGGCGGCGCGCCTGGGCAAGCCGGCCACCGCGCTCTCGCGGCCGCTGCATGTGCTGGCGGACCTCGGGTTGATCGTGCGGGAGACGCCGTGGGGGGTCGCAGAGCGCGACAGCAAGCGCTCGCTCTACCGGATCGCTGACCCCTTCCTGGCGTTCTGGTACCGCTTTGTCGAGCCGAACCGCTCGGTGTTGGAAGCCCGTCGCCTGGAGCCAGTATGCGAAGCGGTTCGCCTGGGCTGGGGGCAGCATGTCGGCGGCATCTGGGAATGTCTCTGCCGCCAGGCGGTGACGGGTAACGACGTAGCCGGACAGATTTGGGGGAAACCGTCGCGCTGGTGGGGCCCCGGACTGGACCGCAAAGCGCTGGAGTTGGATGTGGTGGCGACCAGCCTGGACGGCACCGCCCTGCTGGTGGGCGAGGTCAAGCTGGCCATCCGCGGCCAAGAACAGGCCATTGCGGCCAGACTTCTGGCGAAGATCCGGCAGTTCCCCGGGGCGGCCGGGCGGCGCCTGGTGCCGGTGATCTTCCATGCTGACGACCGCGTCGCGCCCGTGAACGGCGTCGAACTGATCGGTGCTGAGGCGGTGCTCGCCCGGTTACGCTGAGGCCATGGGGGCAGATCACAGGGCTGCCGGCCCGACCTCTCCCCTCGGGGTCCTCGGGGGCCGACCTTCCTGCGCCGCGGCCAGGTGGATCCAGTGGGCACCCCCGCGGTCTCGGCTGCGTCAGCCCGAATCGCGGTGTCACCCTTCTCATGATGCGTTGAATGCGACGCCGCAGACCGCGAGGAATTCCGCCAGCTGGCTGCAGGCGTTGTCGTAGTCCCGGTGTGCCTCCATGACGTAGCTGCCGACTCGGACGGGGCTGGTGAAGTCGTCCCCATCCCGGTGCCTCGGCTCGCACGCGATGAGGTAGCGCTTCTTGCCGCGTGGGAACGGCAAGGTCCCCTCCGGCAAGCGGTCGAGATGACCGTTCTCCTGCAGATAGGAGAGCGTCCTCTCGAAGAGCTCCGGGACACTGCGGGCGTAGAACCGGTAGTCGCCGACTGCGACGTCACAGCCGCGCTGGCGGAGTGTCCTGGGGCCGTCGCCCGGCGCCTCGCGCTCACGCTTGCTCATGGGGGGGACGCATGGGAACACCCGCCAGATGCCTGCGGCGTCCTGTTCCGCGTAGTAGAGGTGTCCCTGGGCCGCGTAGCTGCCGCGGACGTCCGCCATCCGCCCGTGCAGCTCCCGGCGCGGCGACAGCACCACCTTCACGTCGTTCCCGGCCAGGTACTCGGCCTTGTGAATGGACTTGCAGACGGCGTGCCTCAAATGCTCTTCCGTGACGCCATCGGCGTCCATGAGCGTCTGGAAGAGCACGTGGTACGAGCTACCGTCGCGATAGGGGTTGGTCAGTGGCATCGGTGTTTCTCCTTATCTACTGCCGTGGCCTCAATCCGTATTTCACCAGGATCCTTTTTTCCTCTGCCGACAGATATCTTGTTCTGTATGGATCAGGGTCTACATACGGCTTTTCGGGAAAGCACCACTGATATATGGCAGTGCATAGTTGAACGATGACTACAATCCCATAAATGAACATGACGAAAACTACCCCGCAGGCAGCCATGTTCAGGAGATTGTCTTTATCAGTGAATTGCCTATTCATTGCCATTCTCCTGTGCCAAAGACCTCTGCACGAGCCCTACGCGCCTCATCTGTGTTAGGGATTCCATTCTCCACGCCGTAGTGCATGACCCCGAGGGCGCGGTCGGGCAGTGGCCCATTCGGCCCGTTCGACATGCTCAGGGACTCTGTCAGGCTCAGTGTCTCCGTTATCCCCCGACCTACCGGCCGACCGCTCGCCCGGACGCGGGCGCTGCGGGTCTACGCGCTGAGGCGCGCTTCGGCATCCTCGCCGGCAGTCAACAGGCCGCGCAGCGTGCCGAGGGCTTCGTTCTGAATCTGCCGGACGCGTTCGCGGGTAAGTCCGATCGTCCGACTGAGCTGGTCGAGTGTCTGTGGTTTCCTGCCGGCCAGGCCGAAACGGTAGGCGATGACGCAGCGCTCCCGTTCGGGTAGCCGGCGAAGCGAGGCGCCGAGCCAGGCGCGCGCCTCGCGTTCCTTCATCCCTTGCGCCGGGTCCGGAGCCTGCGGATCGGCGATGAGATCGGCACCCCGCCTGTCGTTCCCCTCACTCAACGGGGCGTCCAGGGAGACCAGGCGGACGTACGATGTGCGCAGCATCGAGACGGTCTGTTCGCTGAGGCCGCTACGAGCGGCCAGTTCCGCATCCGTGGGGACGCCAGCGCCTTCCTGGGAGTATGCGTCTTCCGTCCGGCGAATCAGCGCCATCTTGCTCTGCGCCTGCAGCGGTACGCGGATGGTGCGGGACTGATTGGCCAGGGCGCGGCGCATCGATTGCTTGATCCACCAGGATGCGTAGGTGCTGAACTTGGCGCCCTTGGCTGGGTCGAAGCGGTCCGCGGCCCGTGCCAGGCCGCTGTTTCCCTCTGAGACGAGATCCTCCAGCGGCAGTCCACGCCCTCTGTAATCGTGGGCGATCTTGACGACCAACCGCAAGTTGGCGCAGATCAGTTCATCGCGTGCCCCCTCATCGCCGGCGGCGATGCGCCGAGCCAGTGCCGCCTCCCGATCCTTGGTGATGAGCGGGTAGCGGGCGATGCTGGCCATGTAAGTCTGCATGCGTGTCCCTTCTGTCAGCGAGCGGGAGTCTGAGAACGGTAGAGCGCGTCCGTGCCCTACCTGTGTGTGGGGGAACGCTCGGCGCGTGACAGCGGCAGACCTACTCGAACCGCAGAATCTGCAGGTCGGGGAGCGCCGCCCGGATCAGCGCTACGGCCGCGTCGCGGCACTCGATCCCGACGCAGGCGCGGTCGAGGGCGGCGGCCTCTAGCAGGGTGGTGCCGGTCCCCGCGAAGGGATCGAGCACGGTATGGGAGTACATGAGGGTCAGCGGCTGGCGCGCCCCGCCACCCCACGGGGCGCTGCCGCTTCCTGGCGTGGGCAGCCCGGAAAAACGGTCCGGTATGGTCACGTCTGCAAGAGCCTCGCCCATAGGGGTAGTGTCGAGCGAGACCGGCAGTCGGCCGGCCCAGCAGGAAGTACTACCCAGCCAACGAAAGGAACACGCCGATGAACACCTATCGCGTCACCTTCTACTTCAAGGGTTCCCGCTACGAAGAGCACGTCACGTGCAGCAGTTCCTCCGGGGCTCGGGAGGCCATCAAGGCGCGCTACCCCGGCGCCACGGGGATCAGCGTCTGGTCGAAGTGACGTGGCCTGGAGACCACGTCTTCGGTATGTCCGGCCGCGGCCGGGGGCTCGGCTTGTATGAGACTTGCGGCAACCTCCTATGACACCAGGCGCTTCCCATTCCGCCCTTCGTCCGCCCTTCGTCCGCCGTGGCAAGCATTTTACGTGGCCTGTTTATTGGACAGTGTCCTCAGCGGAAGCGGAAACCAAGCAGGCTGGCATGGTGCCTGCGCTCGCGTCCCGTTGCGGC
>CAIZKT010000350.1:0-2974 GCA_903933565.1 uncultured Victivallales bacterium
CTCCTTAATATACTGAGGCGACTGGTCGGGCCGCTTCATGGCCCACTCCTTGGCGTGTTGGCCGACCGCCTGGCCCTTCTCGCAACTGAGGTAGCCATCCAGGTACAGGCTGACGGCAATACCCTGGTCCTGAAGGCGCCCGATATTGCCGCGAAAGGCCTCGAGCCCGCCGATCTCATCGTAGTGCGCATAGTCGCCCCAGTCCCCGTAGGTCCTGGAGGCGCCCCAGCCGAAAAGGTGGACCGTATCGCAGCGGCCGATGTAGGTGAGCATGGTGTTGAGCAGCGGCTGCACCGCACCGCGCCGCGTCGGCTCGCCGACGGCGTCATAGTGGACGTTGGCGCTGCAGACCGCGAAGCTCTCCTCGAACCACGGCAGACGCGGCACGACAGGCTTGAACCAGGTCGCCAGCCACTCGGTGTAGGCCGCGAAGAGGGCCCGCCAGTCGCCGGCGCGCAGCACCAGAGCCGCCTCGGTGGCCGCAAAGGACTGCCCCGGGGCGAGGGTCCTGTCGACGTACTCGGGGAACCATTCGCCACCCGCGTCCGTCTTGGCCAGATTGCGGACGTGGTGCTGCGCCACGGTATCATGGGTCAGACAGGCTAGTGCCAGGCCGGTTTTGGGGTTGAAGAAGCCATCCACCTGCAAGGGATGCCGTTCACCCAAAGGATCGCGGTAACGCCCGGGGGCACGGTTGATGATGCCGCCGCGCCGCCCGTAGAGGTACCAGGTGTCGGCGGCTTCGCCGAGGGTCACGCCCCGGAGCAGCGGAAAACGCAGCGTGGCCTTGACCGGTGCTGTCCCGGTGTTGGCTAGTTGCAGTCGCAAGCGCAGTTCCTGGTCCTGGCCGGGCTCGACCTCCACCGTCGCCCGCAACTGCGCCCCGGGATGGCTGACCGTAAAGGCGCGACCCGCGCCCTGGGTCACCATACCGGTGACCTGCCACTCCGCCGCCGGCAAGAGCTTGCCCCCGACCTGGAGCTCAAACACCGGTCCCGCGCCGCAGTTCAGCGCCCCCTCCATGCCGCTGATGCCAAGACGATCCCAGGTTAGCCCCCTGCCCTGGCCAAAGCGCGCTTGCAGCACGCCAGCCTGGACCACGGGGGCAGTCGGGCTGGGCGGCGGCGGCCGGGCCTGGGCCAGGGGCGCCGGCGGCGGCGGCGGGTAGGCCAGACTGCTCCAGTCGGGCTCGGTCACCCGCGGCGGGCCGCTGAACTGGGTCGCCGCCACGATACCGAAGCTGCCAGTCTGCATGGCTTCACGCAGGACGATCTCGGTCGCCTGACGCCGCGGATCGGGATGTACGACGCTCACGCTGAGCCCCCGCGCGAGCCCCCAGCGGCCACTGGCCGCGTCCAGGGGCAGGACCTGATCCGGCGGACCCTCGGTGTAGCGAATCTCGAAGCTGACCTTCTCCGGCACCTCCAGCCACTCCTGAGGCCTGGGACGGGCCGGATCAATGCCCCAGGGCTCGGTGGGCGGCACGGCGGCAGCCAGCAGCAGATACAGCTCCGACACCGGCGCGGGCAGCGCCAAGCTCACGTCCCCAGACTGGCCGGTGGGCGTGACCGAGACCCCAATCGCCTGCGCCGGCACCCGGAAGGGCACGCCGCCGAGGGTGACGTCGGTCGCGGCAAACCAGTCCGTCAGCTCCAGCCGTTGCGCCAGAAACGGCGACGGCCGGCCGCCGGTGATGGCCAGGGGCAGCGGCGTGAAGCCCCCTGCGCCCGCGGGCCAGGGAGCGCCAGCAACGACCGGCGCAAGGATCTCGGCGATGGACCAGCGCCGTGGCTGCGAGGTGAAGGTGAGGTTACCCAACTCCATCTCCGCCGTCTCACCGAGTGCGTCGAGTCCGATGGCCAGGTAGCCCGCGGTGAACTTGGCGTTGACCTCCAGTTGCAGCGTCTGCCAGCGGCCGTCGGCCTGAATGCGGTCGGCGCCCACGGCGATCACCGAGGCGCCGCCGCTGCCGCTCTCCTGGTTGCCCAGCCAGACTGCGTAGGTCTCCCGGCCCAGATCGCCGCTGGCGCGGTAGCGCAGGGACAGCCTCGCAGTGCGGCTCAGGTCAACCGGCTGCGGCAGGGTGACCAGCCAGCGCATGCCACGGCCCTGGCCCGCCACCCGAAAGAGCCTACCCGCGGCACTCGGAGCGCTCGAGTGCTGCTCGGCAGGGGTCGTGGTCCAGCCGGATTGGGCCCGGATCAGCGGTCGGGCCGACCAGTCCAGGGTGGTGCTGGTCAAGGCTGGCCGGGGCGCGGCGGCGGCGACCTGTGCTCCCGCGGGCAGCTCATCGGCAAACCAGATACGCTCGACGGTCAGCCGGGCCTGGCCCGCGGCCCCCACGATGAGCTTGAGCGCCAGGTCATGGGTGGGCTCGCTGGGCTGCACCGCCAGCAGATCCACCGCGAGGGTATGCCACTGACCATCCGGCACGATCTCGGAGGCCATGGCGTAGGCCCGGCCGCCGTAGGTGCCTTCGGCCCCGTGCAAGAAATAACCGCCCGAGAGCCGCTCCAGCCCAAGCGCCTGGTAGCGGATGAGCAGGTAGCGCTCCTCGCCGGTCACCGTGTACCGACTCAGGGGCAGGTTCCAGGGCATCTCCGTACCAGCCCCTGAGGCAGTGAACACGAGATTCCCGGCCTCGGCGCTTACCCCATAGGTGGCGGGGAGGTTGCGGACCCAGCCCACGCAGGGCTTCCAGAACGCGGCCGAAGGGCTTTCGATGAGGTCCGCTGCCGACAACCGAGCCAAGGCCACCACGCAGCCCAACCCGAAAGCCAGCCGGGCACCCCTGGCCCACGAGGCTCTGGCAGAACCCTCGGCTCGCGGGCGCCTTCGCGCCTGTGGCCACTCGCCCTCTAGCGCGGGTCGCGAGGCGTTTTGGGGGTCTGTAAGAGCCTCACCCATCGGGATATGCCTCATGAGGGGACCTTTCCGGCGTTTTGTGTTCAGGGTTCAGGGTTCAGGGTTCGGC
>CAIZKT010000351.1:0-31885 GCA_903933565.1 uncultured Victivallales bacterium
GACCGGGCGTCGAGCAGTTCCCGAATGAAGGCCCAGAGTTCATCGGCACTGAAATACCGGCGTGGTAACGTGTTCCCCAGCCGGACACTGGGAGCATGGCCGCAGCCCTGGCGGCGTGTGTTGCCCTTGCAACGGACGCGCCAAGCCCGGACCCTGTTTTCCTTCCGTCCCTTCTTCCAGCGAATATAC
The DNA here is from genome assembly GCA_903933565.1 of uncultured Victivallales bacterium. GTDB lineage: Bacteria > Verrucomicrobiota > Lentisphaeria > Oligosphaerales > JAFGRS01 > CAILUI01. The sequence continues at coordinate 190 of CAIZKT010000351.1, forward strand.
CCGTGCCGCACCAGAGTCCCAGTCGCCCCGCAAACAGGGCAACATAACCCGGCCAGCCTGGACAGGAACAAACCGATCTCCTTTTCGGTCGTGAAAAACACCTGCATCGATGCAGGGTAAGAACCGTCCACGCCGATCACAACTCCGATGTTGGTCCATCAGGGTAACGAGATAGACGGGATTTATGATCCCGATTTGGAACGAGACTATAACGAGATAGATATAACGAGAATAAGGCAGGTCGCCTTATTGGCCGGTAAAGGAGCAGTGCCGACCGTGGGGGGGAGCGGACTAAGGAAAGCGCTCTAGTAAACCGTTGTATTACACGTTCACGAACAGCCTCGGCACACGCAGACGCTGGCGGCTAGTCTCCCCACTCAGCAGAGCTGACTTGCGCTGAGGCTGGTCATCGCGGTCTGTCTGCCTGCCCCGGTTAAGAAACAGCGATGGTGCCAGACTGATGGCGTGCTTGCCGTACCTCTCATTCACGGCATCCACCGCATTGCTCAGTGACTGCCTTTTCTCGACCTTGACCAGATCCTCAAACAGGTCATACTGCCTCTCGATATCCGGCTCAAGTTTCCCGAGCACCACCATTGTTGCCCTGTACGCAGACCCACGGTCGATTAACTTCTCAAACATTTCACGAATCACCGGTATGGCGTCACGAGTCACCGCTACTGCACGGCTGAGCCTGATCTCAAGACCCTCTTGGCTATAATCCTGCCTGCGGAGCATCACCGCGACATGCCGGGCACGCAATCTGTGCCGCCTCACCTTGATAAAGGCGGACTCGACATTGCGAACCAGTTTGGCCCAGATGAACTCAGGATCCAATGATGGGGCGGTGAAGGTCTTGCACTTGCTGACCGAACAGTAACTTGATTTCTCCTCGGTCGTCACGGGATAGAGGGATGTCCCCCGCAGTTCCCCCCACAGTTCACGTCCGACCTTACCCATCAGTCGTTCTGCCCATCCCTCCGGACGCACGGCGAAATCACGGGCGGTTTGAATGCCCTGTTTGGTCAGGAGTTCCACCGTGTTGGGGCCGAACCCCCAGACTTTCTTAAGGGGGGTCTGCCCGAGGAATCCTTCGATGTCCGGGCCGGGGATCGGCGTAAACCCCTTCGGCTTGCGGAACTTGGAGCCCAGTTTGGCGAGGCTCTTGGTCAGGCTCAACCCGACCGATACCGTGATGTCGAGTTCCGCACGAATGTCAGCCTGCAATCGGAGGGCAATCTCCTCGTAGGATGAATGATGGATACGCCGTAGACCGGTCAGGTCGGCAAACCCTTCGTCAATGGAATACTCCTCTACCATGGGGGTGTAGCGACGGGCTATGTCAAACATCCGTTTGGAATAGAGGCTGTAGGTCTCATAGTCGCTGGGGAGCACCTTCAACTGGGGGCACATCCGTATCGCCTCATACAGGGACAGTCCTCGGGCGATCCCCAAGGCCTTCGCCTCATAACTTGCGCAGGCGATAATTCCCCGTTCCTTCCCCGTCACCACTGGCTTCCCTTTCAGGTGGGGGTGGATGGATTGCTCCACGGACGTAAAGAACGCATCGCCATCAAAATGGATGATGGCGCGTGGATAAGCGTGCAGGCTGAAGGGGAAATCCGACATTACTAGTCATACTTTCTGATCACCGCCTTGACGATGCCGCCGATCACCAGTGTTCGTTTCGGGCGGATCGACTTGTATTTCGGATTGGCGGGATCGAGCCGGACGCCCTCCTTATCCTTCGCGTAATACTTGAGCGTCCACTCGTCATCCACCTGGGCAACTACGATATCGCCAGATTTTGGGGTGCCGCCCTTTTCGACCAGCACCATATCGCCCGGCACAATCCCGGCGACGATCATAGAATCACCCTGCACGGTCAGCATGAAGGTCGCCTCTGGCCGTCGAATTAGGAGTTCATCGAGGCTCATGGTGTCCGCCAGTTCCTCTTCAGCCGGGGATGGGAACCCTGCTTGAACGGCACCCAGCAGGCGTAACGTCCCTGTCAGTTTGCCGGTGGCGACCGCACGCCCCCGCTTCCGCTCAAGAAACCCGAGTTCCTCCAGTTTTCCCAATGCACCAAATACCGCATTCTTTGATCGGTAGCCGAACAACCTCAGCATCTCACCGTATCCCGGCAATCGTCGTTCCTGCCGCCAGAATTTCCTCAGTTTGGCAACATGACCCTCAACATCCATAACCCTTGGCATGGAAGCCTCCTTTCACCATGGGAGAATGATAAGGGAACCTTCGTTCACTTACAAGGGAAAGAAGGGTGGAGTGCGATCCGAGGGAAGGTCTATTCCCTGATCCTCTGCCGGAGCCGTTCTATCGTCAGCGGTGCAGACCCCTCGAAGTGATTGTTGGCAAACACCCAGACGTTGCGCTTGCGCTTCATCATGCCTTTCACCACTTCTGCCAGCGAGTCGAGGTCGGCGTCACGGGGATCGGCTATGCGGCTCCAGTCCTCACCGGTGCGAGCCTCAATTCCAGCGCGGTCCGGACCATGCAATCGGATGACCGACGTTTCGGTCAACAGCTCCTCATGGCGACGGAAAACATCCATGACGGGCGGCATGTAGTAGCCCTGCTCAAAAACATGGACCAATCCCTGTTTCCGGAGGAAGGTGAAGTACTGGCCATTCAGGTAATTTGGGTTGCGTGACTCAACGCACCAGCAATAGCCCTGCGGCAAGTGGCTGACAAAGGCACCCAGTTTCTCCTGGAATGCGAACTGCGAGGGCATCTTATCCCGGTTCAGATACTCGAACTGGAACATCATCGGCCCCAAATAAGGGCGAAGCGGTGCAAGCACATCCAGGAAGGTCTTGAGCAGATCCATGGACAGGAAGTGGGGGTTCGGAACCAGCGGGTCGGACTTGGACTTCGGGCGAAAATGGGTAAGTGTAAGGGAATTGGGCATCTTAACCCCGAACCGGAATCCTTCGGGGATGACGGCGGCATAGTCGGCCACCGTTTTCGGCTGGGGTAATACAACCTTGCTCGGGCCGAACAGGCTCCAGAACCATTGGTCAATCTCGACACAACCATATTTCCGGGAATATTCAGCCAGATAGTCAGGATGCGGGGCATCCGAGTAGACCAGACCCCGCCAAGATTCATATTTCCAACTGCATGTGCCCAAGTGAAGATCGCTGACCATGGGGAGTTTATAACAGAAAACGGAGGCCATTGAACTATTTGCTTCTCTGCCGAGATGTTCGATTGCCCAAAGACGGGCAAGTAGCCAGGTTGACACTATGGTAATGTGTAGTATCATAGCTATAGATATACACATAGAGGTGAACCCATGAGAACAGTCCAAATGACTCTTGATGATAGTCTTGTCCAAACCGTGGACAGGGTAGCGAAATATCTGCATACGACACGCTCGGCATTTACACGCGAGGCACTCCAACAGGCCGTTGCCCGGGTCAAAACGCAGCGGCTCGAAGAAAAGCATGTGAAGGGGTATCTTAACCACCCTGTACGCGCAGATGAGTTTGGGGCCTGGGAGAATGAGCAGAAGTGGGGTGATGAGTGAAGCGCGGCGATGTCCGATGGTACAAGTTCGATCAGCCTGATAAGAACCGCCCTGTTGTCATTTTGACACGCGACTCAATCATCCCTCACCTTGGCGAAGTGACCGTTGCCCCAGTGACCTCCATCATTCGCGACATACCTAGCGAAGTGCTGTTGGGCAAGACAGACGGGATGCCTAAAGAATGCGCCGTCAACTGCGATCATATGCAAACGATTGCTAAAGCGAGGGTCGGGGCACTCATTGCATCGCTTTCAACGGCTCGCATGCGCGAAATCCGATCCGCCATTTCGTTTGCCATCGCCCTGAATGAATAGAGTGAAGGCTGAAGGCAAAACACAAATCCAATCCAAGACTGCTAGGACCCGATTTCCGGTGTTCCTGTGCCTCGTGATCGGCAGTCGGAACAAGGTCACTCGCAAACCTGGATGTAGATGACGTCGCCGTTTTCGTCCAGCGTGGCATAGGTCTGACAGTTCTCGGGCACGCGAGCGGGCACGACCGGTTCAGCGGACGCGACCGGTTCATTACGAACAGGCACGATCAGTTCTTTGACGGCACGCTTACTTTCGAAAGCCCGAACGCGGACATCCCGGTGAACAGGATCGAGCATTCGCGAGGAGAAGAGCGGGACGCGACCCGCTCCGCGATGCATACGAGCCCCCTTCCAGAAGTCCAGCGGGATGTGCAGGCGCACGCCCACATAATACTCGGTCCCGGCATAGTCCTTGTCGTCGTACCACTCGGCATCCAATGTGATATTCGGGTGCACACGGGACTCCACCCTCGCTTTGAACCCGTCAATATCCCCCCCGGCCCCGTCGGGATTGAAAGCGTAATACCCCGCATAGACCGCTGTCGGCGCAGTGCGCGACAAATACGGAAGCCAGACACCGACTTCGGCGTCCCATCCCTTCAACGCCTCCTCCATGGTCGTCTCGGTCATCTGGGGATCGGTCACGGGATTGTAGTAATTGGCGCGCACGTCCACCCAACGCGACAACACCTCCACTCCCACGCCCGCCTGTTCAAAGGTGTTGTCGGCCTCAGTTTTGGCGGCGTCGTAGTACCCGTTAATACCCAGGATCACCGACGGGCCTTCCAAGAGATGCCGCGCCACAAGACCCAGACTCGCCTCCTGCCCCTTGTCCGGCACCTCGACACCACGCGGATTCAGAAACAGGCCGACTGTCCGCGACCGCAGCACGGGAATCATGGCGTCAAGCTGATACACCTCGCGATCCTCCCCGAAACTGCCGCCCGCCGTAATCCGTCCGATGGGAACGGCGGCATAGTCTGCCATCGCGACGGGATTGGCCGCCGGCGTTGTGCCCGTCGACGGCTCGTCGGCTCGAACAGCCGCTCCCATCACCCACAGGCACAGGCTTGCGATCACGACTTCAACGGTTTGGGTTCGCATCATGTTAAGTCTCCTGTCTGGTGTTGTCTCGTTGCCCTCTTTACCACGCAGCCCTGATCCTGAAGAAGAGTGTTGTCAAGGCATCGGTGGAATCCACCACCACGTTGACCAACTCGGTATCCCACGTAAGCGGGGTGGTGGTCTCCTGCCATATGAAACTTTCCCAGTCATACCAGGTCGCCAGATCCGGCGAGGCTTCCAGCGTGAACACAATCGCCGGGTCGTTCGAGCGCCGGACGTAGCTGATCAGCCAGTGGCCTTCGTTGTCGCGTGCCAGCGTCACCCCGATTACATCCCCGGCCGTGTTGGGATCACCTCCGAAGGCATATTCCACGTCGTTCCGCACGCCATCGCCATCGGGATCAGCCAGCCCGCCCCAAAGGCTGTCCAAGGTCCACGGATTGCCGGTTTCCTCGCCGAAGGCGTCCTTGTTCCAACTCTCGCGCGGAGCAAGATCCGTCAACCCGTCGAGCACCCGGTAATCGAAGCGGTAGAAGAAGGCGTGGCCCTTGTTGCTGGCCACGGCACCTTCCAGGGACGCTGGCGCACCGACAACGGCGGTTCCCTGACGGAGCCCAACGGAACGGCCATACAGGTTCGCGACGCTGCCAGCGGGACGGGTGAACTTCTCCACCAGTGTCCAGAGGCCGCCGTTCGTGGTCTGATCCGCATACAGGTAGGCGGCGCCGACGTTCGGCAGGCTGCCGTTCTCCGGCGCGCCCGCAAGCAGAAGCTCGCCGTCCAGGGCCACGCTGTAGCCGAACTTCCGCTCCGAATCACCACGGCGGTCCGCCTGCATCTTGTAGGCGAAGGCGCCGCCGACCCCATCGCGCCCGTAGAGGTACACCCGGCCGGCGCCAGCAACGGTGCCGGCGATCATGGAGGGCGCCCCGACGGCCATCCTGGTTCCGTTCACGGCCACGGCCCACCCGAAGCCCGTCGCCTCGTTGGTCTCCGCGGCGGTGAGGGTCCCGGCCAGGCCCCAGTTGTTGCTGCCGCCCTGGTTGCGCTCGAATTGGTACACGGCGCCCTCGCGATTCGTGGTGGCCGTGGCGGAGTTGAATTCCGGCGCGCCCACGATCAGCGTATCGCCGGACAGGGCAACGCTCCATCCGAAGTCCGCCTCCGCGCTACCTGTGCCGGTCGGGGACCAGCGCATGATCTCACCCCACGCGTTGGGGCCGCCCTGATGCCGTCCGAAGACAAACACCGCACCGGCGTTGGTGACACCGCCCGTCAGCATGGCGTCCGGCGCGCCCACCGCAAGCGTGTCGCCGGACAGCGCCACGGCCAGGCCGAACCGGCCTACGCCGATTGTGTTGGTGGGCGTGATCCGCAACCATTCGCCCCAGTTGTTCGTCCCGCCTTCATGGCGGCGGAACAGATAGACCGATCCCAGTTGCCCGCCGCCCGTGTCCTGCTCAGGGGCTCCCACCGCGATGGCCGTATCGCTGATACTGACCGCGCGTCCGAAGCGGTCGCCCGTGTCCACCGTGGCCGGCATCAATTGCCGCCATTCGGTCCAGACGTTGGTGCTGCCGGGGACGTGGCGGTACACAAAGGCCGTGCCCGAATTGACTCCGCCGGTGGAGGCGTTAGGCGCGCCAACCACCGCATAGTCGGCAATGGTATCCACGGCCAGACCAAAAGTGCCCTTCGTGGAGTCCGCCGCAGGCTGCAGGGTTCCGCCATAGGCATTGAATGCGACCACGCTGGTGTTCGTATCCACGACCGGCGGCGCGAAACCATCCTCGACCATCAGCTGCATGTGGGTGACCAGCGACCCTCCCGCCGGCACGATGTTGGTGCCGACGGTGAATTCCATCGCCCGCAGTTGCAGGGTGGCGTTCGCGGCCGTGATGTTGGTGGCCACGTAGATCCCTCCGCCCGCCGCCACGAAACTGCCCAGATTCGTCATCACACCGTGAGTGGGTTCCTGCACGCCCACGGTCACCCGGAGAGGCTGCAGCGTCAGGTCGTCCACCTCTGTGAGGGTTACCGTCGCGAAAGACTGAACCGGGAGCTTGTAGTAGAAGCGCTGACCCGCGCGCGCGCCCAGAATCACCGGGATGTCATTGACCGCCGTCACGGCGAGGGACGAATGGGTATCCACCACCGGGGCGGACTTGTGATCCGTCACCGATATCGTGAAGAACACCGTCTCCGTCGTGGGAACCGTGATGCGATTTTCGACGGGAATATACACCAATTGCCGGATCGTCGCCGTGGCGGCCGCGGCCGTGACGTTGGTGAGCGAATACCGCCCGGAGCCGATATCGACGAACGCCTCCAGATTGAACAGGCGGCCTTTGGCGGGGTCATCGATGGAGACCAGGACGTCAATCCGCTCCTGCAGTTGCTCGTCCACCTCCGTGATCGTCACGCCCGTGAACGGCAGGGCGGTCTGCTTGTCCGTGATCGGTGCATTGGTGGTGTCATTGGCGATCTCCGGGGGATCGTTGCGGCCTTCGACAACCAGGGTGACGTTTGTTGTGCTCCGGCCTGAGGCGGCATCATGGACGGTAACCTCCACCACGCCGGTGACGGCGATGGCGGCATCGTCGGCGATCCTGTACTGGAAATGCTCCACATAGGGGTACGCTCCGGCGTAGGTCGGATCGGGCGTGTAGAGCACGGTGTTGCTCGCGCTCAGGGCCAGGGTTCCGCCCGTCGTGGCGCCAAAGACGCCGTGGAGGACATATTCCTCCGCATACGCGCCGGACAGCACATCGTTCGCCAGCACGTCCAGATCGTTGGCGATGGAGCCCGCGAGCGCCACGAACCGGCTCGGCAGCACCGGCAGGTCGCCCACCCGTACTCCCACAGTGGCGCTGCCGGTGCCACCCAGCCCATCCGACACGCCATACGTAAAGGTGTCCAGACCGACGAAACCCGCGGGTGGCGTGTACTTCACGGTGGACCCGTAAATGGAGACCGTGCCGCCGTACAAGGTGGCGGAAACCGCGGTCAGGGTCCATCCGTTCGCCGTTCCGGGCCGCACAAAATCGTTCTCCAGCAGCGGCATGACGTTGTTCGAGCTGTTGCGCGCGACCGTGTACGCGTCCGCCTGCGTCACGGCGACAAGGTGGCTCTGGCGGTTGCGGACCCGCACATGCACGGGGCAGGAGGCCCGCCGGTCCGTCCCGTCCGCGATCTCGTACGTGAACGTCTCGGTGAACTCCGGCGACGGCATGATTCCGGGCCGGTAGATCAGCGAGAGGCCGCCGGGGGCGATTTCCACGGATCCGCCCTCGTTGGGGGCATTGGCGCCGGCGCCCAGCGCGACGATCTGGAATACCTGCCCCAGCGAAGGCTGGATCCGATCGTTCAGGGTGACGGGCAACTCGAAGGAGAGCGCGGCCCCGGCTCCGTCATCCCACTCATAGAACACAGTGTACCGGTCTTCGTTGGCGAACAGGTCGCCGCGACGCACGGAGACCGTGACGTGAGTAATGTCGGTTTGCACGGAATCCGACATCCTGTAGGTGAATGTCTCCTCGCCGAAGAACCCGGTGGCGGGCGTGTAGACAAGCCGGTTGCTCACGATCAGCACGATTCCGCCCGCGCTGGGTGCGTCGGCGCCCGTGCCGATGGAGAGAATCGAATACGACTTGTCCGTATTGGGGTAACTGATGTCGTTGGCAAGAACGTCGAGCACATAACCCGAACCTCCGCCGCGTACGCGGTAGGTGTCCGGGTTGGCATAGGCGCCCGGATTGACCGTCACGAGGGAGACCGTGCCGGTGGCGGTGCGGGCGGGAACGCCGACATCCTGCACCACATAGCGGAAGTCGCGCTGGCCAACGACCCCGGAGGCGGTGAAAAGCAGACTGGTGCTGGACCCGGCGACCGCCAGCGTCCCGATGTTCGGCGTGCCGGACGGATCGGCGGGGAATGCGTCCAGGATCGTCAGCGTGCCGCGCACGGCGGGCAGGAGGCGGTCGTTGGCCAGCACATCAAGCCCCACCCCGTTGGTGTTGGCCGCTTCGAGCTTGAAGAAGTCGGGCACCGCTTCGACGCACCCCACGGTGATGGAGACCGTACCGGTGCCCGTTCCTCCGATCCGGTCGGTCACGCCGTACCGGATCTGTTCGATACCGATGAAGTCCGCCTCGGGCGTGTAGATCAACCGGGTTCCGGCGGTATTGGTAGTCAGCGTGCCATGGAGAGCCGGATCGAGGATGGCGCCGATACGGTAGTTATCCGTCGCCTCGGTCACGAGACCATCGTTGTCCAGAACAGCGAGTTCGTTGTTGAGGCTGCCCGGCAGGACGCTGAAGGCGTCGTCACGGATATCGAGCGCCCCGCGGCGATCCACGATGGAGACCACGACGTCCGCACAGGCCGTGGAGGCACCCCCCGCTCCCACCACGTAGGTGAACGCCAGCGGCGTGAGACCGTCGTCGGCCGTGTACACGAAGGTGTTGTTCGTCAGGATCGGCTGGCCGGCGATCGAGGACGTCACGACCCCCAGCACAGTCAGCCCGGAGCCGGAGAGCGGCATCATGCCGTCGTTGGTGGTGACGTTCATGACGATCGTCTCGCCCGCCGCGACAGTGTAACGGTCGGCGGCCGCATGCAGGATACCATTCACGGGCGGGAAGACGGACCGGACCATGACGCGACCGGTGCGTTCATCGCCGGCATCGTTCCGGATCGTGTACCGGAAATAGTCGTCGCCGACATGACCGGGCGGCGGACTGTAGACCAGAACCTGTCCGTTGGAGACGATGCCGACCGTGCCGCCGTTCAGCGTGGGTCCGACGCCAATGATCGTCATACGTCCCTCCGAATCGGTGAAATCGCGATCGTTGGCCAGCACGTCCAGCAGCCGGTTCGCCGTGCCGAGGGGCAGATAGAAGTCATCGTCCACGACAAAGAGGAAGCTGTTGTCGGTTAGCGTATAGTTGAACACGTTGGTAAACACCTGCCAGTCGGCCAGTTGGTTGAGAAGCCAGGAAGCCGTGGCGTCGTGCACGATACTGGTGGGCGTCAGGTTCACCAGGGCCAATCCCGGATTCGGCATGTTGGAGACCGCGACGATGCGGAGGCGGTCGTCGGGGATGACCGAGTTAATGTCGATCTCGACGTCGTTCGTGCGCGAATCGAAGACGAACACCTCGTCTTCATTCGTGGTACGCTTATCCGGGAAGGCGGTTGGGGTATCGTTGACGCCGACCACCAGCACCGCCACCAGGGAGGTCACGGTGCCGGCCGTCAGGCCGTCCGAGACGACAAGGGAGAACGTGTCGATCCGCCATTCATCGCGGGCGAGGGCCTGAAGCGCGCCGGACGGGCGGGGATCGTAGGTGATGACATTGGCATTCAGCGACACGGATGCCTGATCGCGGCTCGGGGATCCCGCCGCCACAACATTCAGGACATCCAACCGGTCGATGTCCGTATCGTTTGCCAGGGCCGCCGCAGCGGGGATATCCAGGGGGGTGTCCTCGTCGGTGACGAAGAAATCCTGAAGCGCCAGCGTTCCGGGGAGGGTCCCGCCAAGATCGCGCGCGAAAAGGTCAGTCCGGCCCGCGGTTCCAGACGCCGGAGGCAGCCTGTACATCAGGTCCAAGCCCCCGGACAGCACCTCGTCCAGCGTATTGGAGACGGTGACGAGCGGATCCAGTACCGCAAGCGAGTCGGCGTCGGGATTCCCAACAGGCGTATCGTTCAGCCCGGTAACCTCGACATCCACCGGACCCAGACCGATCGCGCCGTGCCGGTCTTCCACGGCATACCAGAACCGGTCGACATACACTTCGCCCTCGGCCAGGCCGTCGAGAAATGCCGACACGGAGGCCTTGTAGACGAAGTTATCCTCCCGTGGGTCAGACCGCAGGGTCAGAGTGACAGCGGCCCCGGCGGGCGTGGTGGCGTTGTACCGGTTTGCCTCGTTCAGGATCGCCCACACTCCCTTAACCGCATGATTGCCCGAATAGTAGTTCGGGATCGTGAACGTATCCGCGTCCACGACCGTGATCGTATGGTAGCCGTTGTAGGAGGCGTGGCCGCCATAGTTGGCGATCAGCACGCGGGTTCCGGAGGTCAACCCGTGTCCGGGGGCATGCACGGCGACCGGCATGGCGCCCTCGACGCCGGAGTAATCCAGGATAGGGTGAACATCGCCCAGGATCCCGACGACCCGCAGTGTTTCCCAGGAGTCATCCGTGTCGATATCCGTGTCGTTGGTCAGGACGTTCTGCAGCGACCCATCCGGCGGCGGGACCGGGTCGCCCGGGAACGCCAGCGCCGTTCCCGCCAGTTCGGGACGAACCATCACGCGGACGGTGGAGGCCTCGGTGACATTCGTGACGAAATCCGCAACGGCAACGGGCGGATCGTTGACGCCAATGACCCGGACCGTGACGGCCGCCTCGCTGCGGGACGTGGGCATTCGAGGCGAAGTGGTCACCCAGCTGCCGCGCGGAGAGGCCACCCCATCGTACAGCACGGGGATTTCAAACGTATCTTCGTCGAGAACCGTGACGACAAACGTGCCGTTATAGGCGGACACCGAGGCCCCCGTGAGGGTCACCTGATCCCCGGAGGCCAGGCGATGCCGGGTGGCGGCGACCGACGTGTTCGAGCCCGACACACCGTAGGCTTCCACCGGCCAGGAACCGATGTCGATGACCTCGTAATGGAAGGTATCCACGATTTCCACCCCCGCAGACAGTTGCTGCAACAGGAGGGCGGCCCGCGGGTCAAACAGGATCCGGGCGCCGCGCAACGGCACCGCGGCGGGATCCACGACGACCGTGGCGCCGAGCACGGAGTTCGTGATGGCCGTGTCTCCGCTTCCCGGAGCGGACGCGGGGCTCACATCCACGACGACGAGCCGGTCGTTGCCGTCGCTGTCAAAGTCGTTGGCCAGAACGTCCAGCGAGGAAAGGTCGTCCTCGGTGGTGGTGAACGTATCCGCGAGAGCCAGGGGCTCAGCGTTGTTCTGTCCGAACGGCGTGCCCGTGGCGTCCTCGCCGGGCGATTCCGGGAAGGTCGTGATGTCAATGGCGGGATCCACGCCGCTGAAGAGGCCCGCCAGGATGAAGCTGTGCGGAACGAGGGCGAATCCGCGGAATTGCGGCGCAAGGGAGATCGAGTTGTTGCCGATGTTCATGACGTTGGTTCCGGTCTCGGGATTCATGAATACGCCCAGATAGGTCTGACGCGCGATGGGTTCCTGTTCACCGCCGATGCCGATGGCGATGTCGCCCCGGCTTTCCAGCGTGGTGGACCCGGCGGGAAGCGACGGACGAACCACGGGAGTCGGGTTCAACGCGCCCGTCATCGAGAAGGGTGAGTTGGTGAAGGCCACGACGAACCCGAAGCCGGGATTCACGACAGTGTCGTTGGTGACGCCGGCCGCGAAAAGGGCATTCGTTCCCACGATGACGCTGTTCACGAATTCGTGCACCTTGACGCCGTCCACGAACAGTGAGAACGGCGCGAGGTCCACGGGCGTGGAATGCCGCGGAACGTAGAGTTCGATAAAGTTGACCCTTCCGTTGCTGAACTGGACCTCGTTGATCACCAGTCTCCGCAGGGCATTGAACTCGATGGCGCCCGAATCCGGAACTCCCAGGCGCAGCACGCCGCGCTGGTCGATCGCCAGGGTCGATCCGACGCCATGCTCGATCGCGAGGCTTCCTTCCAGGAGCCCGTAATACGGCAGCGGATCGCCGGCAGGATTCAGCGGGGCCAGCAGTGGATCGGTCATCGTCAGGTCCGTGAGGTGGTCCAGCAGGTACACTTCCTCGCTCTGGCCTTCCTGTATGAGCGTGATCCGGGTGCTGTCGTCGCAGAGATTCCCGCCCAGGGAGAGGCATTCGCCGGCGGCGGCCACATTGAGGTTGCGGGCGGAGAAGTCGGCGAACACGCAGTGCTGCGGCTTGAGACGGGCGCCAAAGCCGATCGCCAGCACGGCGCTGGCGCGTCCGGAGGCGTCGGTGTTTTCCGCAAACGTGCAGTGCGTCAGGAAGGCATTCATGGAGTATCCGGAGGTGACATTCTGAACGACCAGCGCGCCGCCACCATCGCCGCCGGCGTTGGCCTGCTCGTTGGCGGCGAATGTGGTATTCCGGATCGTAACGGAGTGGTCGGAGTAGATGGAGACACCGGCGCCGCTCATCCCGGTGTCTTCGTCAAGCCGGTTGCGACCGATAAAGCACCCGTCGAGGGTAAGGAACCCGCCATTGACATCGATTCCGCCGCCGTACTGCATGGCCAGGGAATCCACCACGGCGCAGTTCCGCAGCGACAGGGTTCCGCCGGATTCCACGGCAATGGCGCCGCCGCATTCCGCCACCCCTTCCGCAAAGGTCAGACCCTCCATGGTCACGCGCGAGGCGATGCGGAAGAGCTGACGGTCCGGCGTGCCGTCCCCGTTGCCATCGCCGCTGAGGGTCAGCAGGTTCGCGCCGGGCCCCTTGAGCGTGAGGTTCCGGGCGAGAGTCGCCGCGACCGAGCCCGGCATCCGGATGGTGGCGGGATAGGACGGCAGGGCGAAAGTGACAACGTCATTATTGCCCGCGTGGGCCAGCGCATAGCCGAGGGAGCCGGGCTGCCCGTCATCCACGGCGCGCACGACCAGGTGGTTTCGGGGGGCGTCCTGTACTTGGATGTAAAGGATTTTCTCGGTTGTCAGCAGGGCAAAGTCGCGCGCCTTCAGCGTGAAGGTCGTACCGCCGGGGTCATCCGCAGGGAAATTGTAGGCCGGGTTCAGCCGGTAGGCCAGGTTGGTCAGCGACTGGAGAATCGCGTTGGTCGTGCCGGTCATCTGGTACACGCCGCCGCCCGTGGAGACGAACGAGCCCAGATTGGTCAGCGTGCCCTTGGCGGCGTTATCCAGCGTGATGGTGAAAAGCAGATCGGAGGGGTCGTCGCTGCGCAGTCCCAGCCCCGTGAAGGGCTTGATTTGCTCCGCAGGCGGAATGAGAACGGGCTGCTGTTCCACCGCTGGAACGTTGAGGATCTGGGGTGCGTTGTTGACGCTGGTGATGTGCAAGGTCAGGTTGTTGTTCTGCGCGCTCTGCCCGCCGGAGTCCGTCACGGCGAGGGTCAGGATGGTGTTGGCGGATGTGTCGATCGGAATGGCGCCGGGATTGGGCGTATACCGGACGGCACGAAGCAGGGCGGTCAACTGGGCCGCTGTGACCCCCGTGAACAAACTCTGGGAGAAGGAGCCGAGGGCGGGTGTACTCTGCGTCAACACGGCGTCGAGCAGTTGCAATCCCCCCATATCCGAATCGCTGACGTACACCGTCGGGAACGGGGTGTATGCCACCGGTTTGTCCTGCAACGGAACCGTCTCCACCGGAATCCCGGAAATCTGCGGCGGGTTCTGAACCTGGTACAACGTCATGGCCTGTACCGTCGTCGAGGTGCCGCCAAACCCGTCGGTCACGCGGTAGCGGAACTGGATCGATTCCGTGATGTTGCTCATTTGCCCGGACGCCGCCGTGTACGAGACGCCCGCGAGGTATGCCTGGATCACGGCAAGCGACGCGGGTCCCACCGTGGGCGGATTGGGCGAGAAACTCCCCAGCGAGGATTGCCCCGGGTTGGCCAATTCGACCCGTAGCGTGAAGAGGTCGTCGTTAATATCCACATCATTGATGGAGGTGACGTAGAAGGGATAGACCGTCTGCCCTTCGGTCATCTGAGCGGGGTTCAACCCGCCGCTCACGGTGGGGGGATCATTGAGAGAGGTGATCGTCAGGGTGAGGGTTCCGGTGGTCGAAAGCGAGGTATCGACCACCACGACGCGGGCGCGCACGCTGGCGGAGGCGGTGGGCTGAACCGCGTTGGAAACAGGGATAACCACCACGGAGCGGAGGAGCGTGGTCAGATCGGCCGGCAACTCGCTGGAGGCCGTGTAGGTGGTGGTGCCATCCTGGAAGCGCGCAAGGACAGGATCGAGGTCGCCGGTGGTCGCCTCCAGGGTTACCACCATGCTGAGGTATTCGTTGTCGGGTTTTCCCTGATCGACGTCGCCAATGGTGGTTGTGGTGAACGGCGTGACCGATACGTTGTCCGGGGTGCTGGCGTTGGACAATCCCGTAAGTGTGGGCCGGTCGTTCACGGGCTGCACCGTGAGCGTGAAGGACTTGGAAACGCTGTTGCCGTCGGGATCCGATAGCGTTACCACGATGGTGGCGGCCCCGTTCTCGTTGGCCTTGGGGCGGAGGGTAAGCGTACGGCTACCACCGGTTCCTCCAAACGTCATATCCGACGTGGCGATCAGTGTTGTGTTGCTGGAAACAGCGGAAAGGGTCAGTTGGTTCAATACCGTATCGGCGTCGCTCACGGTAAACGACACCACGTTGGTACCGTCCTCCAGCATGGTCACATTGGTCAGAGTGCCGAGTACCGGCGAATGCGTCCGGAAGTATACATCGAAGGAAACGGTGTTCGTCGCGCAGTCATTCGCGCCGGTCAGGTCCACGGAGACCCATCCGGACTTGTTGGTCTTGGGTTCCAGCGTGACCTGCGCGTTCGTGGCGTTGACCGGCGAGACGTCGAAGCTCTGAAGAATGCTCGATCCAGCCGTGATATCGAGCGAAAAGACCGTGCCGGTCGGCGAGAAGGCCACGAGCCCCTCGAACGTGGCGCCGGGCGCGGAATTCGTCGCCGGGGAACTGAAGGCGGGGGTGATGACCAGCGGCGGGCAGGGCAGGAAGAAGACCTGGAAGGGAACGGTGTTGGTCCAATCGGGAAGTGTACCGGTCACGTCCACGCCAACCGTGCCGCTTTGGTGCGGAATGGGGGTCAGCGTGACCGTCAGGTTGGTGGGATCCTCCGCCAGGGAGAGGTTTGCCTGGGGAACGATGTTGGTTCCGGACGTGACGACTGCGCTGAACGCCATTCCCGGCGGCGCGTAGTCGAAGATGGCGGCAAATGGGGCGTTGTGTTGGGCGTTGGTGGCCGGCGAGCTGAAGGCCCGCGACAGGTTTGTCTGACCGCCTGCCCACATGGGAAGCAGGCACAGCGACAGGATCCAGGCGGCAGGGTTGAGCAGAAGCCCCGCGGCATCAAGTTTCCGTTTGATATTCATACGGACGAGCCCTCCGTAAACACAGTTTCCTTCGTTTGGAGTGACATATTCATGGTACCGGCAACGCTTTGGCCAGGGGACCGGGAGCAGACGGATGTGATCCGGGTGCCCCGTTCGGGACAGTGAGACGCGCGACACGACCCGTGTCGACCGAAACAGCGATCCGAGCCAGCAGGTTTCCGCGGAAGTCCCTTTCCACAGCATCCTCTTTCTGACGCAGCAACTGGCGACGCAACGCCGGGGCGGCCTCCTCGAAGGACATGGTTTTCGAGCCTCGTTCGTCCTGTTTCATGACCACGTAAAGTCCCTGTTCGGTGCGCAGCACATCGCTGACGCCGCCTGCCGGCAACACGCACCCGGCTTCCACAACGGCGGCGGGCTGGCGGAATTCCTTGCTTCCGGCCTCCATCCAGCCGAGATCCCCGCCCCGGTACCGGCTCACCGTATCCTCGGAGGCCTTGGCGGCCACCGTGCCGAAGCCGGGAATCCGCCCACTCTGCGTGGCGGCGGAGCGGTCGCGGAGGAATTCCTCGCGTGCCTGTTTCAAGGCGGACGCCGTGTCATCGTTCTTATCGCGTTGATCCCGTGGCGAGACCCGCCGGTAGAGGATGGCCAGGCGCACCATCGCCGGCCGCGTGAAGTCGGCCGTGCGTTCGCGGAAGCGGGCCCGCAGTTCCTCGTCCGAAACGCTCACGCGCTTCTTCTCCGCCAGCAGGGTTCGTTCGAGCCACTGGGCCAGCATCTGGTTCTCGCGTTCACGCCGCGCCTCCGGTTCGTTCATCCATGGCGCGCGGGCCGCCTCCTGAAGCATGGCCTGCCGTTCGACGAGTTCCTGCACCACCGCACGAGGCTCGCCCACGGGACGTCCGGAGGTAATCCGCCGCTGTACCTCGAAATCGTAATCCCCCAGAGTAATGGCGACACCGCCCACGCGAGCCAACGGATCCGGTTCCGGAGGGGTGGATTTAACCGCCGCCCGGCGGCCGCATCCGGCAATAACGCCGCAGGCCAGCCACCCGGCAAGGCCTATGGCGACGACCCTTACCAGCGGGAGGCATCGCCCGGCATGGAAGCCGGTCAGGATGGTATTCTTAAAGTGCATCAGGGACTCCATTCAGCCTTCACTTCCACAAACGCGCTCCGATCGTTAGCCGCTTGCGGCGCGATCAGGTAGTACACCCGTTGCGGATCGGACGATCCGTCCGGTGCGGCAATCGGCGTCACATCGAGACGGCTGCCCGCGCGATCCAGCAGATCCGTCATGCCGGTGATGATGTACCGCACATCGTCACGCCCCAGCGGCTTCCGGAAGGTCACGACAAGGCCGCCCTGGTGCACAAACGGATGGGGCAAGTCGCCCGGATCCACGATCTGCGCATTCACTCCGTAGGCATAGCGTTGGAAGTACGTCATGCCCGTCTGGCCGGGATCCGACCCCGCAAAGGCGTTGAGATCCGCAGGCGCGACTCCGAACTCGCGCGCGGCCCAGTCGGCAAACCTGTCCAGACGATCAAGGATGACCACTTTCGCCGGAGAGGCGCCACGGATCAGGTAGGCGGCATCGGTCTGGATGGCGACCTGCACGGTTTCGGCCCCGTCCTTCAGGGCCGCCGTGGATCGCGGCGTGATGTCGAGGAAGGCCAGGGTCTGGTTTGCCGCCAGATAGACGTAGCCCGACAGGGTCTGGTAATCGACGCCGTTGGCCGCCGTGCCGCCGATCGTGAGGCGGACGAGAACATCGCGGTTGATCACGTCGCTACGCTTGACCATGATCCGGGCGGGCGTGAGGGTATTCTTGACGGCGCACGCCTCGAGGACCTCAAGTTCGACGAGCATGCGGAGGTCATCAATCGATGCCGTCACCTGGTTGGCGGCGCCGATGCAATAGCCGGATCCGGAACCCAGCACAAGCTGAACCGTTTCGGTAGCTTCGACCACGCCGTCTGCATAGGGAGTGATGGCCACCTCCGCGCTGGCCACGCCCGCCTGCAGCAACACGGTCGAGGGTACGTAGACGTAGTCCACGCCGTTCTGCGCCGTGCCGGTCAGCAGGATGTTCACGGTGGTATCCGCCGCAAGGCTGCCCTGGCGAGTGACGGTGAATCGGGCGGAAACGGGACCATTCTCGGCGGCTCCCGGTTCCGACGCGATCACCGTGATCCGCGGTTGCAATTGCAGGCTGCCCACGAGGAGGCGGCCGGCTCCCACAAGCGTGTAGAGATCCGCCTCCGCTGCCGCAAGGCCTGGCAGCGTCAGGGCGAGGTTTGTGTATCCGGCGCCTGCGCCGCCGAGGGCGATCTGTAGCTCGTAGCCATTCGTGACGGCCACCAGTCGCAGGTAATTGTGGACGTAAGTGCCTGCCTGCGCCGCAAGGCGGGACAGGTCAATGATGTCCCCCTCGGCGGGGTTGAAGTCAGTCAGGGTGACACGGCCTGAATCGAAGGATCGGAAGACAAACAGGTCCGCGCCCGCACCGCCGGTCAGGGTGCTCGTGCCGGGACTCGGAACAAGCACGTCGCCCGAATGGCCGCCGGTCAGGGTGCCAAGGTTGCCACCCGAGCCGATGAGGACATACCGGCGATCATTGCCATAGGCGGAGACGTAGTCAGCCAGTGCTGCCGTGTCCAGGCCGGCGCTCGGCGTGGCGATCAGCGTGTTTGTCGGCATGCCGGAGGCATCCAGGATCACGAGTCCGAGAGCCGCATGGACGTGGTTGTCGACGCGCATTCGCTCCAACGACGTCGCGGATTCCGGAAGCGTCGGGCCAGGCTCGTAGGCCAACAGGCCAATGGCCGCCTCGGTCGCGGGATGTTCGGGGTTTTCGTCGCGCACGGCGACGCCTATCGCGCCCGGTGCCGCGTCGGAACCGTCATGGACATACACCACACGCCCCCGCAGGAGGTCCGCCTGGGTGAACAGGTCCCCCGCCTTCAGGATGGCATCCGGAGCCTCGGGATCCTGCCGCGCGTTGCGCAGGATGATCGTACCGACGGTGGGTAGACTCGTCAGGGTATAGACCAACTGCCCGGGGCTGCTATCCGAGTCGCAGGTATCGAGGAGAAGGGCCGTGGTGCCGGAGGGATACACCACAAGCTCCCGTGTGAGGACTGCGGGGCGCCGACTGTCGTGCGAGGGTGCCAGTCCGCGGAGGTACGCCTGGAGTGCCGTAAGCCCGTCGCCGTTCGTGTCGGCCGAGGCATCGGACGGATTCTGCTTATCGAGCCCGTAAGCATCTTCCCACCAGTCCGGGATGCCGTCGCCGTCGGTATCGGCTGCCTGGCGGCCGACGCCGATGTCGAGTCGGTACGTGGCCGTGCGCCGCAACTGTTCGGAGGTGAAAGCCGAGGGCGACGGGCCCAACAGCGTCGTGGCCACCCCGTCGAGCCGTACTTCGGTGTGGATATTGACCTGCGGGATGGGAGGCATCGGCACGCTGCCGGGGTCGGGTTCCAGTCCCAGCGCGAACGCCGAGTGCGGGATATCGAGCCGGTAGGAATAGGCATTGGTCTGGTAGGCGTATAGCGAGGTCTGGAAGGTGACGGTGGTGCCGTCGCTTCGGGTAATGGTCCACGTCATCTGACCCTCGGTGATCAGGAAGGGGCGTGTGGAGCCCGTGCCGAGCACCTTGCCGTAGAAGACGGTGTGCGGTTCGCTGAACGACGTGGCGTCCGCCGATTGGAACGGCGCCATCAGGCAGAGTGCCAGAGCGGCGCCGAACCAGGCGAGCCTGTGTGATCGATCATGATATGTTTTCATGGCGGCCTGCATCCTCCGCATCCTCACATTCCGGGATGCCCATATGTCTGGAAAACCAACTTGATATCCTTAACCTGGTTGATGAACCGGTCGAGTCCCTCTTCCGGGTCGCTGTTGAGCGTCAGCCCGGGAATGATCAGCACCCATTCCGTGTTCCACACCGACCGGCCCACCAGACGGCTGTCGAACACCATCTCGGAGAGGTTCAGCGTATCGCCGGCGTCATGGTACGCCCGGAAGCTCGAGTATCGGCGCGGCGAGCCGAGCGCCCCGTTGAGGCTGTCCACCAGGGGCCGGAAGTTGCTCTGGTCGAGGCTGGAATTCAGCGCCGCGAACGGCACGGGAATCTGCTGGTCCACGATCCGCCAGATGCGGACCTTGTCGGGTGTCGGGCTGTTGGCGATGGACATGATGTCGCAACCGACCGGGAACAGGTACACGCGCGGGGCCTGTGGCAGGTCGTTGAAGAGGTCATCCGTCCGGTAGTTGGAGAACCACACGCCGGCCGACCGCACCTTGGTGGCGAAGAGGGACGGGTCGTAGGCGTGGTCGCCGCCGCTGAGCGGTTTGCCGAAAACGTTTCGGCCGGCGAGGATCCCGGTCCCGAACCGGATCACGAGGCCGGGCTCGACGGCCGCGTTCCCGTTCCCGTCGAGGTCCGAAGCGAACGGTTTGGCGTAGTAGCGGTATTCCGGCACTTCCCACAGGTTGGCGACGCGCGCGTTCTGTAGCGTCTGCCGCCAGAGGGCGTCGGAGTCCGCCCCGCTTGCCGGCGGGAGGATGCGGAACAGCTCGGTGCGCAGCGATATCTTCCCGGTCTCGGTCTGGGGATTGTTGAACCCGAGTTGCCCCTTGAGCACGTCGTAGTTGGCCTTCATGCGGGCCAGCACGTCCGCCAGTCCGCCCTGCCCGAGCTGCGGCTCGCCATTGACCAGCAGGCCGGGGGTCCGCGCCCGCACGATTTCGGCAAACAGGTCGCGCGGCGAGCCCGGATCGGATTCCCCGAGGTTGGTCTCGTAGTCATACGCCTTGGCGGCCAGGTAGGCGTAGCGGGAGGCGAGTGCCAGGGAGGCGTGGTACTGCTCCAGGGCGTGGTTCCGCGAGACGCGGAAGGTCATGTCCTGGTACCGGTTCTGCTGCGTCAGCGCCGCCACGCGCTTGTTGTAGGCAGCCCGTTCGTCCACCAGCTTCGCGCCCCGGGCGATCGTGGACCGGTACTCGTCCGAGAGGGCGCGCAGCGCTTCGATTTCGCGGAAGATCAGGATACGCTTGATCAATTCGTCGCCCAGACCGTCCTCGATCGACTTCAGGAGTTCCCGTTCCGCCTGAGTCCGTTCCCACGCTGCGATGGCCAGGTCCTTCTCCTGCCCCGCCACATCCAGTCCGATGTCCGCGACGAGTTCCGCGATCTTCAGTGCGATCTCGCCGGTGCTCAGGCCGGCCTTGACCACGACCTTGCTGGTCAGCGTGGCGCCGCGGCCGGGCGCCAGGGCATCGCCGGGCGAGATTGCCAGGCCGGCCGTGGGCAGCGTCGTGGGGAGGAACTCGGCGGTGGCCTCGAACGTGCTTTCAACCTGAGAGCCGGCGGCGCTGATGATCTCCTTGGCGCCCTTGATGCCCTTGAGCAGGTTCTGGACGATATACTTGACGCGCACGAAAGCCTCGTTCGCGATGGTCTTCTTTTCGGCCGTGCTGAGCTTCGAGTTCACAAGCCGCAGGTTGCTGCACACACCGTATACCGAGGATTCCCAGTCCCAGATGGCGCCGACGATCGTCGCCTCCTGGCACATCATCTTGTTGATCAGGACCTGCAACTCGCCCACGACCGGGCGGGCTCCCCAGGCGAACGGCGCCTGGAAGGTGTAGCCGGCGGCCGTGATCGGCATGATCTGGGCCCAGTTATCGAAGCCCACTTTCGGGTTCACGAGGTCGAAGTAGCTGTAGTCGTAGTAGCCGTCCTTGGCCAGCAGGGGGATGGCTCCACTCGAATCCTTGGAGACGGTGGGGCCGAATTCCCCGAGCAGGTCGGCGGCGATGGACGAGACGCTCAGTCCGCCCGCGCCATTGTACAGGTCGTAGAGATCTCCGCCGTCGGCGACGCCATCCGAGCCGAACGTGGCGAAATACGCCGCCGGACCGGGCACCGTACTGGAACTGAGTTCCCGGACGTTCACATACATGTAGAGCCCGAGATCCGGCCCGTCGTAGCCGGCGGGATACATGAGGCCGGGCCCCACGGTGCCGGCATAGGGACGGCCGAAGATCGAGATGAGGCGGTTGCGGTACGACAGGTCCTCCTGGTAGACCTCGTTGCGGAAGGCGGCTTCGGTGTTGGCGATCTTCCGCAGGCGGTTCTGTTGCTGGTTGGCGTAGTCCCAGACCACCGCCGCATTCCGGAGGGCGGTCACGGCGCGGTCGTAGATCTGCTCGAAGTGCGTCCGGCCGAAGATCAGGTCCTCCACCTCCGCGGGGTTGATATCGAAGGGCACGACATTGGCGGCCAGCCCCAGCGGGTTCAGCCCGTTGTTGGCGTCATCGAACGTGCGCTGGATGCCGTTCAGGTTGGCGGAGACCACGGCGATGTCGTCGTTGGCCTGGCGGTCGGCCTTCTGGATGCCCTCCAGCGTCGTGTTCGGGTGTTGCGACGGCAGCAACGCATTGGCGGTGACCCAGTCGAAGTAGGCCCCCTGCCCCGCTCGGCGCGCCCACTCCTCGACGCCCCACGCGCGGTCCGGATTCACATCCGTGTATCCCTGCCACTGGGCCGCGGGGTCCTCCACGTACTTCTCGCGGTAGGTGGCCGTGACGATCTCCGCCCCGGCCTTGGCGCGTGCGGCGGCGGTGCGGGCGAATTTCCGTTCATCAAGGAAATCGACCGGGATCACGATGTCCATCAGGTTGTAGTACTCGGAGCGCGAGACCCAGTTGAAGTACGGGTGCCGCAGCAGGTCGTACTGCTTGCGCACGGCGGTCAGGTAGTGCCCCCAGGCATCGCCGTGCCCCTGCGGATAGAGGGCCATGGCGTCGTCCTCGTCGATGAACCCGTCTTCATTGATATCGGAGATGTTGTAATTCATCGCGTAGGCCGCCTCGCCCTCGCCCTTGGTGAAGTTCCAGAAGAGCCGGTTGTACACGGGACGCGCGAAGTAGTCGTCCGCCCCGCGCAGCAGCGCCAGTTCCTCCGAGAGGAGGGACGGCGTCTGGTTCTGGAAGGCGTGGACGACGGGGGCCATGGCGCCGTATTCCACGGAGGTGCTGCCGAATCCGATGGTCGGATCCTCGGCGTCCGTGTAGGCCTCATTGCCCAGCAGCATGTAGAAGTCCGACAGGCGGGTGGACACCAGTTGCAGCGCGTTGGCGATCGCGGGCGTCGAGACCGGCGAGGAGAGGTTGATGCTCAGGTCGCTGGCGCGATTGAGAATGGTCTCGTACAGTTCGATGAGGCCGACGTTCTCGATCACGTCCTTGTCGGGGTTCAGGGCCACAGGACCCTCATAGCGCGGGCCGAGCTGCTGAAGCATGCTGGAGACGGTGGCCGGGTTCTCACCCTCGAAGTCGCGGATGCGGGCCTCGTAGGGATTCACCGCGTCCAGCACGCGCTTGAGCCAGCCCATCGCCAGTTGCGCGCGGTAGTCGGGATAACCGTTGCCGTCGAAATCGTTGAACGGATCGTTGTTGCCCGCGCCCGCCCACTCGAAGTTCACGCGGCTGTCGCCGTTGGGCTGCGACACGTTCCAGTCGGTATCCTGCGTGCGATCATTCTTGTGCCGGTAGCGGACGAACCACCAGGAGTCCGCCAGCAGGGTTTCAGGGGCATTTGGATTGCCCTTGAGCAGGGCGGAAAAACGGCCAAGCCCCCGGCGTCCGGTCAGGTCGGGGAACATCAGCCACGTCCCCGCTGAGGCCGGATCCATCACAAACGGCGGCAACACGTTCAGGCTGCCGTCATCGGGACGGTACCACCACTCGAAGACGAGGTCATCGGCATTGGCACCGAAATCGCCGGTGTGGCGCAGGCTGATGTTCTCGTCGAAAACGTTGTCGGACAGGATCGTCTGGATGGCGCCGCGGTACCGTTCGCGACGGTCCACCTTGATAACGTGGAGCGTCACCGGCGACCCACCCATGCTGGGATCATTGTTCTCGGCGACGGTGACCCAACTGACATCCGGGAAGGGAATGGGCGTACCGCCCGGGATGGGGATCTGGCCGGACGGATCGAGGAAGGAGGCATTCGGGATCAGGGCCAGTCCGGGCCCGAACTGCCGCGCCGGCTCGGGCACGGCGGGATCGGTCTCGGGAACCAGCACGTCCGAACCCGGCTCGATGGCAACCTGCAGCGGGAGGCCGGTGACCGGATCCCGCTGGACTTCGGGCTGCAGGCCGACCAGGTAGTGTTCCGTATCCACGTCGCCGTTGACGTCCTGCAGGTCCGTCGGGTTGCGCGTCCTGGCGTAGAGCGCGTTGACGGCGTCGGTCCAGGCGGTTTCCTCCGAGAGGGCCAGGAGGGCGTCGCGCTCGGTCGCCGTCAGGATGTTCGGTTCGAGCACATAGACTGCGGCCGGCGAGGCGGTCAGGGTATCGTCGCCGATCCGTTTATCGTTCAGGATGCCATCGATCTGCAATTGCCCACTGACCGTGATGCCCGAAACCGGGTCCACATACTGCGCGACGGGGTCGTAGCGCAGCCGCTTTTGCAGGGACGCGGGCAGTTCATTGAAGACGTACTTGCCGCCGCTGACGCGGGTCTTGCCCGACGCGGGCAGAAGCGCGGTGGGGAACAGGCCGGTCGGCAGGGGGACCGCGCGGATATCGAGAACCTGGGCCATCCGGACGGTCCAGCTTCCCTGTAGCAGTTGTTTGTAGGCGAACGGGTTGAGGGAATCGAACACGACCTCGCCGGCGGCAAAGGCCAGAACAGCAGGCAGGCCGGGGGTCTGGACGGTCTGCAGGTTCCCGCTGGGATCCACGATGCGCGAGGTGGGATGGTCCTGGCGGTATTCGCCACCGGAGAAGGTGAGGGTTTCGCCCGCCTTCAGAACCGGCGCCACGGCGGGCCAATCGCTCTTGTAAAGCAGCTTGGTCGGCCAGGAATCCTCCTCCACATCTTCCGTAACCGGCGCATCGAGCGCGAGCGAACGGAGCGATTCGATGTCGCCGGGCAGGAAGGCCACGCTGTCGCCGGTCATCGGGATGGCGGCGCGTTTCTCGCCCGTGTCCGCGTCGTACCGGACGCGGCCCGGTTCCTCCGGCGGCCACCAGAAAGAAGGCGACATCGGGTAGTAGATCGAATACGTGAACCAGGCGTTTTCGCCGCCGGACACGGCCCAGCTCGTGCCCTTGTGGTCCTCCCAGTAGGTGGACTGGGTCTTGATGTTGATGCCGTAGGTTTCCGGCGATGGCGAAGCGCCGATGACCACCCCCAGCGGATAGAACGGGATGACCGGTTCGCCGGCCTCCATTACGAGGTGCGGCTCCTGGGCCAGCAGTTGCGGCGAAGCCGCCACTGCGGTGCCGCCCTCAGGCAGGGTAATCAGGCCCTGGTTGGCAAAGTGGTAATTGGCAATGTAGGGGTCTTCCTTTTCCACCCCGTACACGCGCATGGCGAAGCTGGCGGTCGCCGTGTCAAAATATTGGACGAGTACATACGGATGCGAACTGTAGTTCTGCGGCTGGCTGGCTTCGGTCAGCGACGAAGGCGTAAAGAGGTTGAGGTCGTTGTCGCGGAGGGCATACGCGGCGGGGGGACGCGGGGAAACCTGGGCATACCGGCGCGACGGCGCCATCAGGGCGTGTTCCTCGTTCGGATTGTAGCCCGGCAGCGAGGCGTCGTTCTGCACGTAGATGGCTGGCTGCTGGATCCGGCTCGGATCGTAGGTCGTGGCCGCGGCGACCACGGACTGCGTCCAGCCGCCCGTGCCATTCGGAACCGTGTTGGTCACCGCGCCGGCGACGAGCTGGTTCTGGCCTGCGGCATCCACGCTTTCGCTGCCGTACTGGCTGGCGATGACGATGCGACCGAGGCCTTCGGAGGCGTTCAGCGGCCAACGCGGCAGGTAGGTCCGGGCGGCATACGGCCAGAGGATTTCGTCGGTCAGCGTGGGGTCATAGTACCAGACGACGACAATGCGCTCGTCGGCGCGTGCCCGCGGGTGGAGATTCACCGGGATGACGGGACCGGGGAGCGCGGAACGCGAAACGACGATCTTCTCAGCCGCCGTGGATCGCAAGCGGGTCATGTTATAAACGCTGCGCGAAGTAATGCCGTCCAGTTTGGAGGCGTCATAGATGCGGGCGTTGAAGCGCGCCTGCTCGAAACGGACATAGCCGGTGCCCAGTCGCGCGAGGTCAAGTCCGGGGTCCTCGATGGCCCGCCCGATGATGGCGGCACCTGCCGCGGGGGGTGCATCGTCCCAGGCGCGTGTTTGCACCATGCGGACGCGCAGGAAGGCCTTCGGCACGCCGCGCCCGATCTGCTGAATTTCGCGGAAGAGCAATACGGAGTAACCGGAACTGTCGGCCGTGAAGAGGCTGCCATCGGAGATGGCGGCGCTATTCTCGCTGTATTTCAGCTCCTTGAAGAGGAACGTCCCGTTGGGATCGGGCGTCAACTGAACGGGTGGGGAGCCCGCGATATGCGGGTAATGGGGTTGATCCGGAGGCAACGCCGATACCAGCACCTGGACGGACGTATCCGCCGTGACCTGCCAGATGGCGCGGAACTGGCCGGGGATGAGCGGGTAGAGCCTCAGGGCTTCGGGATCCCAGATGGCCATGTCGGACTCGGCCACCTCCTGGTTTCTTCCCGACACGCTGATCTTCTGGATCAGATCCGGCGGGCGAAGCACGGCGGCAGCCAGTTCGGGATGCGCCTCCAGCAAGGCTTCGCTGCGCTGGAAGAGGTATTCGCCGATCCGGACCGTTTCCATGTAGATCTGGTTTCCGTAGGACCAGACCACCCGCGCGGGCCGGCGCAGCGAGGGGATGGACAGGCCGCGGAACAACCGGCCCCCGGCATCCGTGTAACTGTTCATCCACACGGCCACCGGACCGGCTGCATCCACCGCCGGTCCGCCGTTGAGCAGTGTTCCATCCTGGCTGTTGATGTCGCCGTTGGCGCTGAAATAGAACCCGTCGCCGTTGACCCAGCCACTGAGCGCCAGGGACGTGGCGTCGCCCACGTTCGCGGCCGAAAGCACCTTCACCTGGTCCCCGGGGTTGAACCAGAATATCCCTTCCAGGCTCCCGATAACCTTGTCCTGGGCGGTCGCCGCATCCCATTGGATGACGCGCGGCAGGGCCGAGCGCGCGACGTCGTCCATGTTCACCTGGATGCCGTATTGGATCTGCCAGACGTAATCGATGCCGCCCCAATTATCCATCACGAAGGCGTTCACCTGCTGGCGTTGCGGAGGCGCCTGGCCGACGGTGAACCAGTTGGTATGGACGGTGAACTCCTTGAACACGCCCCGTGCGCTGCCTTGTGCGCGGTAGGCCATGGGAACATACCGGATGTTGAGACCGGAATGGGTGAAGTCGATCACCTGGCCGTCGATTTGCGCGATCACGCTCTCCCCCTTCTCGATCCAGTGGATCTTCGTCGTGTCGGGAGTGGCGTTGCCTGAGGCTCCGGAGGTTAACGGTCCCGCCCAGGGATTTCCGGCGGCATCCGTTTCCGGGCTGGCCGTGGCGAGGAAATCATGGTTGACGAGCAGGGCGTAGTCGTGCCGCCAGCGGATGTCGACCGTCGTGTCACCCTGAATATCGAAACTGTACTGGGTGGGATCACCCGTCTGCGGGGTGTTGTTCACCGAGATGCCGCTGGCCATGTAGCGCTGGCGCGGCGGATTATTGGGATCGAGTTCCTGCTCCGAGGGGATGTCGCGGTTGTCATACAGGAATTGTCCGTTGGCATTGAGATGCACCCCGTCGAAAGCGTCGATTTCCACCTTGTCGCCGTCCCGCAGCCAGTTGATGGTGACCTTGCTGGACGGGGCGATCCGCTCGTGGAGCAGCGTCCCGGTCGCGGTGCGCACGCGGACGACGAAATTGCTGACGAAGCCATTGGGGCTGGCCGATCCCTTGGTGAGGGAGTCCACGGTCAGCGTGCGGGGGCGCTCTTCCGTCTGGAACACATACTTCCGGTCGCGGTCGTTATACAGCGTGTCGGAAAGAACGAGTTCCCCGCGGCCCCCGTCCGCCCCATAGACGGTCACAACGGTATTGCTGGCGGAGCCGTTGTTGAACATCGTCTGGCCGGCGATGGCGGTATGCGGGTAGGCGAAATAGAACCGGTACTGGGCGGTCTGCCCCGTCGTGAAGTTCTGCATATCGGTAATGCGGATCATCTGGCTTCCCGACGAGTACGACTGAACGGTCCCCGCAGGTCCGGTGTAGTGCCAGCAGGGGGAGTAGAAGCCG
Source organism: uncultured Victivallales bacterium (assembly GCA_903933565.1). Lineage (GTDB taxonomy): Bacteria > Verrucomicrobiota > Lentisphaeria > Oligosphaerales > JAFGRS01 > CAILUI01. The sequence goes on from CAIZKT010000351.1 coordinate 28,390, forward strand.
ACGCTCCCGCCCGATGTGAAAGTGACGCCCGTGATGCGCTCGCGGGATTCGTTCTTGATGCGGATCACGTAGAGGCTAATGGTCTGGTTGTTGCCGTACCAGACATAGGTCCAGTTGTCCTCTATCTCCACCGTGAAGGGCATGGTGTTTGCCTGGGCGCAGGCCGATGGCACGACTGTCGTCCACACCATGCCGGCGGCCAATGCGCTCAGGACACAGGCGGTCGCGCGACGCGCAAAACGGAATCTTGGCTTGTTCATGTTCAGACCCTCAGCGAGCGTTCAGGGAATCAATTTGGCTGATACGGTTGAGTTCAAAGCGGCCTTCGGTCTTCAGTCCGATGGGGGCGGTCTCCGGAGCCGGTCCCAGCGGTTTATGCAGGCCGAAAATCTCCTCGCGGTAGGTGCCGCGGATGCGATCCACCCCGTAGGCGGCGGGTTCCAGCACGGAGCCCGACACGCCGTCGAAGTCGAACCGGATGTTACGCTGGATATCGAAACCGGTCGTGTGATCGCGGTGCCGGCGGTGGCGGAACGGATTGGTGGGGTGGTTCGCCGGCAGGTAGAGGCGGCCGAAAAGCCCCGGCGGGCCGAGATCCGACGGCTGGGCCAGTATGCCCGTGGCACGGGGATCGCCGGAGCCCGGCGCGAAGATTCCGGTCAGCGGCAATTCCGTGCGCAGCGCCCGCGCGGCGGCGCCGTAGGCCGATTGCAGGGCGTTGGCCGCCGCCAGTTTGGCCGCGGCGTAAAGCGAAGCCGGCGTGTACAGCGGGTTGTCCGCGCGCTCCCGGATGGCGGCATCGGCCGCGGCATACGCGGCCTCGCCGGGCGCCGCCTGGAAAACCGCCGAGGCGATGAAGGCGTTGTAGTCCAGCGTCGGCGTCAGGACCGGCACGGGATAGCGGGCCACCAAGCCGGACAGGGCGTCGCGACCGGTCGTTTCGCTCCGGAGCCGGATCTCGGATGGCGCCAGCGCCGCATTGCTGAAGGCGGCGGCGGCCATCGCCGTGAGGACGGCGTCGATCGCCCCTGTGGCCCGCGTGTCGTCGTAGGCGGGAATCCGCATTTGCAAGGCCTGGACCGCCGCGGTGGTCGCGGCCGGCGTGGCCCGCAGCGCCGCCAGAATGGTGGCACTGGTCGCGCCGGGCGCCGTGGCGGCCACGGCCGCTTCCGCCGCCGCAGCCAGAATCATATCGCCAAAACTCTTGCCGGACACAAACCGCTGGTACAGGTTGGCGGTGTCCGCGAAGGACGATGCCATGTTGTGCGCGACGGAGGGTTCCGTTCCATCCGGAGCGGCGAGCACGGCGGCGACCACCGCGTTGACGACGTCCAGAGCGCGGGAATCTCCATAGAAGGACTGGTCGCGCAGCACTTCCGCCTGACCAAGGAAACCGGTGACCGTGGACGACGACGGATCCGCAGCTATTGCGTTGAGCGCGGCCGAGTTGAAATCGCCCAGGAACGCGGCGAACGAGTCCGCCACGTCCGCCCGGGAGGCGATATTCTGGAGCGTTGGCGTGATCGCGGAGATCGCCGCAGTTCGGGCCTGCACACGCGCCCCTTGCGTGGCGACCACCAGGGCGGGATTCGTCGCGAACGCGGCCGCGTTCACGGCCGCGCTCTCGAGGATCGCGTCGAGCGCCTCGGTGGCCTTCGGGTCCCCGAAATCGAAAACCGCGCTGCCGATCCGTTGGGCGGGCTGCGGCGGGTATTCCGCGTAGGTGCGGGGATCCGTGACCAGGGCGAGATCGCTCTCGCGGGCGGCCACTTCGGCGGCCGCCTGGCCGTTGGTGCCATAGGCCCGATTCAGAATGGCCACATCCTTCAACAGGCTGGCCTGGCCCGCCCCGTTGACGTGCAGGATGATCCTCAACTGGGCCGCATCGAAGGTGCGGGTCGGCACCGCGGGATTCGACGCGATCGGCACGTTATTGGTGTTGAGTGGGACGGTCACTTCGTTAACGGCCTGCAGGGTCACGGACCCCACCCATAGTCCGCGGTACGGATTGGCTTGCCCGGCGCTTCGGGAAGCGGCCGCCAGCAACAGTACTCCGGCCGCGACGACGATCGTCTTGCGCACAGATAACGTACAGTTCATTCTCTATCCTCCGCGTTCGCGGTTCAGTCGCGGCTGGCGGTCAAATCATCCCGGGTCGCCGTGACTCCAATGTAGTCGCATGTTCCCATATCGCTTTTGATCTTGAAGATCGAATGGCAGACGCCGGCTTGCGCGTCCGACAGGCGCAATTCCAGCGGCAGGCGCAGGCCCGCGCCGGCTTCCAGCGGCGGGAACGGCTGCTCCCAGGGGCCTGCAGCGAACGGCACGGTCACGGTGCGGAACCCCCCCGCCGCCTCGTCGACGGTGCGGACGGCCACGGAGAGGGGAATGGGATTGTTATGGGCGACGATATGCTCCACCGTGAAGGCTACCGGGTGGCTCGTGCGGTTCCGGAACACCAGTTCGCCGCCGCTTTGCGAAGTCAGCATGACCCCGAAGAAGGACGGAGCCTCGACCTGCAAGGGCCCCGAGTAGTCCGAATGCCCGTCGCAATAGATCCAGAACGCCTCCCCGGACCGCATGACCGCCGCGGCGGGATCCGTAACTTGACGCCAGGTGCCGTTCGTCAGGCGGTAAATCTTGTTGTGGTTGTGTGCCGGCGAGGCCTCGAAGAACTGCTTGAAGGTCGGACCGCCCGGGGCCTGCACGGAAAACCCGACCAGGTTATACGCGTCGGGCAGCCACTGCGGGCGACGGGGGGGGAGACGACCCAGAATCTCCACGGTCGCGTTCGTCGTGGCGTGAAACAGGTAGGCCGAGGCGCCTTTCAGCCGGTACAGCCGACTCAGGAAGGCGTCCGGACGCCGCGGGGAGTACCAGACTCCCCAGCCGAACACACCCAGCATGTTCGCCTCGGGATTGCTGACGAACTGCGCGCCGCTGAGAGGCGGATCGTAGGCCGCCACGATGTCAATCGGCTGCGACGCAAACAGTTCGGCCGGATTGGACACCAGCGGATCCACCTCCAGGTGGACCGCATTCCATCCCGGCGCCAGTTGGAGCGTCTGGGGGCGAATCGCCTGGGCGCATGCTGGCGGCAGCGCCAGATCGGGTAAGACGAGCAACAGGGACAGGACGACGCCAACCGAAATCGCACCGCTTCTGGAATCCTGCTTCATAACACTCAATGCATTCATCTTGGCCTCTTTGCGAATCATGAAAAACGCGAAACCGCACATTCAGACCCCGCGTCGTTCACGGACGCTATGGAGTTAATCTTGACGTAATCGAAGACCCGGAAAGCCCGGATTCATTTGATTCTCCCGTGTAGTGTATTAAGGGATTCATAATGTTCAACCCTTCGGGAAGGATTGCCTCATGCCTCAAAGTTGTCAAGATACAATTGTAATGTTTTTTTTACGATTGGAGCCTCCAGCCTATCCGCCCCCTTCTTCACCCAATACATGATCCGCGACCTGCATTGGACCAAAAACCA
>CAIZKT010000352.1:0-6500 GCA_903933565.1 uncultured Victivallales bacterium
CCTCTCGGTGCTCTCGGTGGTTGACAGAATGGAGAATCGAATGGCCCTGACCTCTTCTTTGTGGTTGAAATGGCCATTCATGAATAAGGCAGGGCTAGGGCTGCGGATTTGCGACCGTGATTCCGCCATGATACCGGGTTGCGGCGGGCAAGACTACTGCAAGGCTGAGACATCTACGGCGCCTGACTGCCGTGGTGCGGCGAGTTGTTCCGTCTGGCGGAGGGTGAGGGTCAGTTCCTCCCGCGTCACGCGCCCGGAGACGACGGCAAGGCGCCGGTCGCCCCGGACGACATTGTCGCGGTAGAACGCCAGCCAGTCGGCCTCGGCACGAGCGAAGGCGCGGGCGATGGCCTCGAGACTGCCGGGGGTCAGTTCAAAGGCGCCGGGCTTGCGGCCCTTCGTCCCGACGCGCCAAGGCGTGTCGTCGCACTCGGCGCAGGCGTCAAAACCGATCCAGAAACCGACGGCTGTGCTGCCCGCCTGTATCGCCTCCAGCATTTCGGCTTCCAGGTCCGCCGGGCGGCGGTTCATTCCCCAGAGCAGGGTAACGTAGCCGCGGTCCTCCGGCAGGGCACTGAGCGGTTGCCGCACCATGGAAACCGGACTGGTGTAGACCATGGCCCCCAGGAAGTCGAAGACCTGGCTCAGCCGCAGCGCTGCCATGCCGCCGCTGCACCAGCCGCCCAAGGGCTGGTTGCGGGTGGTGCAAATCGCCCGCACCCGGCGCGCGAACGACTGCGCCTCGCCCCCCCAGAACGCTTTCCAGGCTCGACCGATCTCAAGGTTCTCGACCGGCGCCGTGGCAGGATCCGCGCAGGCGAGGCCGTTCTTCTCGCAATAGGTGCGGAACCTGACCTTACACGCAGCGCAGTAGCAGGGGTGGCCGTCGAATTCGAAGTTGTCGTCCAGGATCAGGCCGTCAAGCTTCGGGTACTGGTCCAAAAACTGGCTGACGACTTCGAGGTTGCGCGCTTGCAGGGCGGCGTCGAGCGGGCAGGCGCGTTGGTCCTGGGCGGCGGCGCCATTCTTCTCGAGCAGTGGCCCGGTCGTGGCGTTGATGGCCGCGGACTTCTTCCAGGTCATATACAAGCCTCCGACTACCTTGATGCCGCGTTGATGGCAGGCGTCGACGTACTCAGCCAGGTAATCGCCCGCGTAGGCCGCGATCATGCGGTTCGGGGTGTCGCCGGAGACACAAGAGCGGAAGAGGGTGCCGCCGCTGTCATAGCGGAGCAGGGGTTGCACCACGGTCGCCCCCAGCGACACCAGGAAATCGGCCGCCTGCACGGGTGAGTTGAAGCCTCTGACCATCTCGCCGCAGCAGTTGTGTATCCAGGTTTCGACCTGGCGCGTCCTGGCGAGCGGCTCGTAGGTGATCTTCACGGTTGCCGTCTCATTGGCCCCGAGTGCCGCGACCGGCAGCGACAGCGTCCGCAGCGAACCGTTCACCTTCAATTGCGGCTGCTCAACCGGGGTGCCATTCACGGAGACAGCCAGCACCTTGGCCCGCCGGGGCAGATTCACCTCAACCAGGCCCGTCGCCGCCTGCGAGCGGGGGCCGCGCGGCATGAGCCAGGCCAGGAGATTATCCAACAGGCGGTCCGCCAGCTTACGGTCCTGGGTGATGCACTTGCCGTTTTCCGGCCCAAAGCCCAGGACCGCAGACCGGCCCAGGCCGTGCTCCTTCAGTACGCCCAAACACCGACCCTCGACATCCCTGGCCGCCAGCGTGCCGTCGACGAAATCGAAGGCGACCATTTCCAAGCCTACGCCTTCCTTCGTCGCCGCGTCCACCCGCACGTGCCCCACCCACTCGGGGAAGGGCAGGCGGCACTCGCCAAGGCTCTTGCTCAACGGACTATCGAGGAGGGTGATCTCCTTGATGTAGACGCTCCGCGCCTGGCGGACACCGCAGGACTCGAGCAGTTCGGCGCAGCCCATCGGCCCGCCCCAACTGCCGTACAGCGCGCCACCGACGGCCAGGTAGGCCTTCAGTCCGGCCACCTGCTCCGGGGTGAAACTACGCTTGATGTTCGTGGCGACCAGATCGTACGGCTTCAGCGCCTCAGGGTCTGCCAGGCTTGCCGGCTCGCCCCAGACGACCTCGGCATCACGGCGCCGCAGTTCGGCCTGAATCACGCTGTCGTAGTCGTAGTAGGAGTTCTCCGGCCGCACCACCAGGGCACGGTAACCGGCCAACGACATCGGGCCCGCTCCCGGGGCCGGCTGGGCCACGCAGGCGGGCTTCAGGCCAAGGCTCAGACTGCACGCCAGCAGCGGCAGCTTGAGCCAACCCCAGGCGCTACCGCCCGGTCGGCGCCCGTCCTTCGGCACCTCATCTCGCCAGATCAGCGCCTCGGCCCCCACCCCGGTTGAACGGTTTCTCATAATCCCTATCCTTGATGCCAATGCCCAATCTGGAGACGGTACGTTGGCACGTGCCAACGCCCTTACGGCGGCGCTCTGTCCGCCGCGGGCTCAACCACATCCAGGATGCGAGCTGACTCGAAGAACAGTGGATGCTCGCGGTCCTGGCGCAGTTCCTTCATGAGGGGATTCTTGATCTCATCGGGACGGTTCAGCGCGTCGCTGAAGATTGCGTCCAGCACCTCGGCATTCTCTGTCTTGTCGTAAAGGATCGCATACAACACCGGGAAGCGCTCGTCCGGGAGCAGATTCAGTCCACGGCGGATGCCGTCCATCTGATCTTCTTCGTTCAGCCGATCGAACGCCTCTTTGACGCGCTTGGCTTGCGCGTCCGCTGGCACGTCCTTCTGTTCGATCACCTGGTCGACCAGCGACTCCCAGGCGGCGAGCGCCTGTTCGCGCGTCGGCGTCGACGCGCCGCGGGCTCCAACCGCCGCCCGCGAGGTGCCCGCGCCTGAGCGCGCCTCGGACTTCCCGACCCTCGCCGAACGTGCGGCCACTCGGGCCGCGTCGGCCGCCGCCGAACGAGCCGACTTCGGCAGCGCGGCCTTGACGGGCTCGGCCCTCGGCTCGCTCGCCGCCCTCGCCGCGGCGGCATCAGGTCCGCCTCTCCTGGAAGCCAGGAACGCGAGTACCGCCAGCGCGCCGACCAGTACCAGCAAGCCGCTGATCAACCCCCTGTATCGGTTCATGGTCGTGGTGGCCACCGGCTAGGGCTAAGGGACTTCCAGGACGAAATCGTACGACTCGTTGAGGGTGTAGAACACCAGCTTTTCCTGCGCGTTGAGGTACTCCGCCTTGAAGGGCCAGAGGAAGAAGCCCCCGCCTGCCAGCCCCGCGTCGTCTGGGTCTATTACCGGCGTCAGCGCGCCCTCGTAGGAGACCTTCTTCGCGACATGCGACCGGGTCTCCGCTCGGTCGGGGTCTGCGGCGGTGTTGTCCACCGCCGAGACGTAGTCGTAGTACAGATTGAACGAGCCACTGAGGAGGCCCGTCGCACGGGCAAAGGCTATCGTCAGTGCGCCGGTATTGGAGACGCCGTCGGCGTTGGTATCGGCCGCATAGTCATAGTCGCCGGTCTCGGGATCCTTGACTGGCGAGTCTGCCCGTGGGGCGCTCAGGCCCGTGCCGACGCCTGTGGCGGGGGTGACGTTCAGGACGATGCTTTCCGCCTCGCCCGAGGGCGCCGTGGCCGCCGCGGCAAAGGAACCCATCTCGGTCGACGATACCCTGCGCGTCTGCTCATCGTTCCAATCCGTCGTCTTGACGGAGGCGACGAGTTCAGGCAGTTCGACGCCGCCCACCACGATGCCGTTCTCATAGTAGGCCCGCAGGTTTCTCAGCTTGTCATACCAGCCGCCCACCACGCTCAACCCCCGCTCGAAGCCGACTCCGTACTCAGCCGTCGCCTGCGGGTTGAGGTTCTCCCAGAGGATCCCACCGCGGTCGTCATTCAAGCGCAGAAACACCGGCCCCTTCTCGGGTTTGACGAAGTCGACGAAGCCAAAGAGACAACCGCCCTTGTACGCCGTCGGGGCGGTGTAGAGCACCGTGAAGACGCTGCCGGTCCCGTCAACAATCAGCGTCCCACTGAGCGACAGCGCGGTGCCATCGGCCAGTTTGCCCGCCGTCCTCACCGCGCCGGCCGGGTCCACGGTGAGGGTCAGGTAGCCGCGGCCGTACCCGTCGGACTTGCTGGTCCCGACGCCCGGGAGAACGGCCGTGTAGTAGCCGATGTAGTCTGCGAGCACAACAGACATGTCCGTATCCGTCCAGACGGTGCGGTAGAGCTGAGCCTCGCAGGAGGCGGTCGCACCCTCGCCGCTTCCTTCCGCCACGCCCAAGAAATGCGGCGCCAACGACTTCACGGTCTCGGCCTCGTGGACGCTGAAACTCAGAGGTATGGAGACCGTCCCGGCCTTCGCCTCGGCTTGGAATCCGAGCACGTCAAACCCCTCTTCCTCCATTGGAAAATAGGAGGCCGCGGCGATGGGGTAGGTTGCGCCGCCGCAGATGAGCTTACCGGTGATCTTCCCCTGCGCCGTGACGCTCAGGGAGGCTGTCCCCGGATATGTTATCATTTCGCCGGGAAGGTCGGTGCCTTTTGTCTTCGTGGCTGGGTCATATCGCGAGATGTACACCTGGCCGTTGAACGTCCCCTGCGCCCACAGCGGGAGTGACCCAACCTCGAACGTGTAGGTCTGCGGCGGCGCGGAACCGGCCACGTTCTTCGCACCAATCGTCACGTCCACGGTGGTGCGACCGGTCGGCACGCCTGAGATCACTCCCGTCAGCGGATCGAGCTTGAGCCCGGCAGGCAGGGAGGTTGCCGAGAAGGTGACGGGTAAGGCCTCGTCGTTCACCCCGATGACCGCGTGATACGTAACCCCGACCCTGCATTCCGTCGGGTCGCCGAGTTCGATGACGGGCACTTCGCAGTCGCTCGTGGCGCGGAAGCGAGCCGTGTAGAGCGTGTCCGAGGCGGGGGCGACCGTGAGTGTCGGGTTGCGCTCAGCCCCGGGCGCCATCCCCTTGAGCTTCTCCAGACTCTCCCAGCCGACAAAGACAAAGCCACTCGCGGGTTTCGCCGTCAGCGTCACGCTCTTGCCGGGCAGCACCTGGCCGTTGGCCGGCGCCAGCGTGACCGTGCCGCTGCCGGGCTCGCTCGCCTCGCTGATCTGCCACGAAACGATGGGCACGTAGGTGGCCACCGCGGAGACCTCAGAGCCCTCGCCCGAGACCACGGTCACCGTCTGCTTCGCGGGCGCCAGCCAGCGTACACTCGTTGACTTGAAGCTGACCGTGTACGTGCCGGGTTTGAGAGGTCCGCTGGTGTTCGCCGGGGCCCACGTCGTGCTGTCAACGGCCCAGAAGATGCCGGAGAGTTCCGCCTCAGGGAGGTTGCCATCCACCCCAACATACAGGTCACCCGGCGCCGAGATATACACCGCGGTCAGGGTCACGTTCACCGAAGGCATGATGAGGGTGGGGGATCCGTCGCGGGGGTTGAAAGACTCGCCCAGGTTCACCGTGGCCGGCGCCACGGTCCACTTCTCAAAAAACGTGTCTTCGGGGGGCTCGTTGGCGAAGACCGCCGGTTCCTCGCCCGGCAGCACCAACGCCCAGTTCCCTTCCTCGCCCTCGATGCCGCCCCCGACTACCGTCAGTTTCGGGATGGGGATGAACACCGCGGTCAGGGTCACGTTCACCGTCGGCATGTTGAGGGTGGGGGATCCGTCGCGGGGGTTGAAAGAGGAACCCAGGTCCGCCGTGGCCGGCGCCACGGTCCACTTGTCGAACACCTTGCCCGTGGCGGGCTCGTTGGCGAAGACCGCCCGCTCCGCGCCCGGCAGCACCCACGCCCAGTTCCCGTCCTCGCCGTCGATGCCGCCCCCGACCACGGTCAGCTTCGGAATCGCGACGATAGTGAAGCGGACCGTCTTGGGGCTCCCGGTCATCAACGTCCCGGTTTTCTCCCACGGTTGCTCGCTGTCCACGTCAAAGTCGCCCGAATGATAGGCGTTGATCGTGAACGAATACGTCCCCGGTCGAGTCGGCAACTTTTCGCTCTTGGTCGTGGCCTCGCGAGCGACCGTTTCCCCTTCCCATACCGTGTTGCCATTGCCACCGAATCCGTACCGAGAAACCGCACTCGGCGCCCACGAAAACCTGGTGGCGATGAAGGCATACTCCGAGAAAGGCTCTGTTCCCGTGTTCATAAACTCGACGGTAACCGTCAGCGGCGCCCCCACCACGATGGTACTCGGTGCCGAGGCGCTGAGAAACGAGCCGCTGACGTCGGCCCAACTGTTTCCAGAAGTCGCCCCGAGAAGTGCGGTTACGCACGCCCATAGCAGCGCCAGGCGGGACCTGTGAATGGAGAAGCGAGACCTCCGACCCCGCGTCGCCGCCTTCAGTTCGTTACTCACTGCACTGCTCCCATGTTCCTCGACGTACGGTTACGACCGGGACCAACCCAGTCGGCTCTAAGGTGGTCTGGTAAACCTCCCATATCAAGTCCAGCCCCGGTTGACACAGGGCTGTTTCAAGAAACGACCGCCGTCGTACCGCCG
>CAIZKT010000353.1:0-3288 GCA_903933565.1 uncultured Victivallales bacterium
CCGCCAGCCGATAGTCATGAGTGAAGTAGATCAAAACCCCGAAGAGCGTGTAGGCGCACCCCGCCAGAACGATGGACCACTTCTCGCGCAGAATGCTGTAGTAGTAGCCATACAGCCACAGCCACAGTGGGCCGCTTAAGTACACCAAAGCGAAGATGCCCGAGGCCGCGGTGGGGGCAATGTTGGCCCGGACCGACAGCATCGGCACCAGGAACTGCTGGACCGCCGCCACGCCCATGAACAGGAAGAAGAAGGACCCGCACAGCAGCAGGATCTGGGTGCGGGACGACTGCTCGGCTTGTTTATTTTCGGACAGAATGGGTGCCTCTGATGGCTACATCAATCCCGCGATCTTGAAGAAGTTCGACATGATCTTCTGGCCGTCGAGATACGGCTCCTGCCAGTTCTCGGCATGGAACTGCGCCCCATACAGCGGCCGTTCGCTGTGCTTCATCATCTCGATCTGGCACTCGGCCGAGGTCGCCAGCAACTCGAAGCCCGGCGGCAACTGCTTCACTTCACAATAGTGCGATTCGCGCACCCGAAGGTGTTTCTCCAAGCCTTCAAAGATGGGATCGCGCTTCACCACCTCGACGAGCTGAAAGCCCGTGGCGGTGTAATGCCCCGCGACCCGGGCGCTGTAGCCATAGTCCGGCTCATCGCCGCGCAGCTTCCGCATCGGCAGGTCCTTGAGCTGCTCCACCTGGCGCAGGTTCTCGTTGAAGCAAAAGCCCATGAGCTGGTGCCCGCCGCAGGCCGCATAGACGGGGATCTCCGTCGTCTGCAGCAGGTCACTGATGCGGTACAGATCCGGCACCGGCACCTGGTCCCAGCCATAGCCGAAGCCGCAGATGAAGATGGCCTGCGCGCCGATCCGAGCGAGGTATTCGGTTGAGGCTTCGCTGAAGTGCAGCCCGGTCGCGGGCGAACCGGTGAGCTGTTCGAAGCGGCGTTTCAGGCCCGTGTTGCCATCGCCGCTGTTGTATGACGCGATCTCGGCCATGCTGACGATGGCGATCATCGGGGCCCCCTCAGGCTGACAGAAAACTGCGTTTCCGAGGTCATGCGGCAGAAGCTAATCCCGGGGTGATGGGAGCGCAAGAGATGGGGAAGAGGCGGGTGCGTGAGCCAAGGGGAATTGCGCCTGCAGATCATGGAGACGCCTATACCCGCGGTCTTGGCAGGATTCCCAGCTTTGCAGAAAGTGGGCCGAGGGGCTCCCAACCCACACGCGGGAACTCGCCGTCTCTCCTCCCCGTGGAATCCGCACCAGCTGAGGGGATGCCAGTTCTCCGGCCCCGTGTCTCGGGGCCGGGACGCGAGACCATCCTGCCCAGCGGGACGCCTCATTTCTCATACACCTCGATCTCGGTGACCTCGGTCAGCTCGGCACGGCCCGAGATGGCCACCACGCGGATGGCGCTGGCAACCACCGGCGTGAAGCAGGCAACCAAGGGGCCGGACTCGGGGCGCTTGCCGGCGGCAACCTTCACGAGCTGCCCGTTCTGTTCCGCCTGAACCTCGAAGTCGACGATGCTGCGGCTGTACACCTCCACCCGTCCGACCGTCACCGGCGCCTTGAAACCGATCTGGAGCCAGTCGGGGTACTGTCGCGGCGTCTTGTCGCGCCAGCCGTCGCCTCCGGTGGCCCCGTCGGTGACCATCCACAGCGCCCCGCTGTAGGTATGGCTCGACGAGGCCGTGATCGTGCTGCCGAGGTCGCGGTGGGCCAGGTTGCCGGGTTTCCGACGCGCTGCCTCGGCCGCCGCAATCAGAGCCTGGGTCTCAGCCACGGTCGGGCCGGCGGCGAGCTCGCGGTTACTCGTGTAGATGTGCCCCTCGTAAAGGCCGAAAGCGTCGCTGAAACGCCCCTGATCCACCTGCACGGAGCGCCGTTCGGAGACCACGTACAGCGTCGTCGGCCCCGGCGTCTTCAGGGTAAAGGTGGCCGTCTGGGCACGGGTGCGCGTGTTGACGGCGAAGATCACCACATCCGGGCCCACCTGGCGCAGGGCCGCCTGCAGGTGTTCCTTGGCCTCGGCCTCGTAGCTGAGGGCAGCGGGCACCTCGGGAGCCAGGATGGCGGCGCGCAGGAGCTGAGCTTCGCGCCCGACAAAGGGGACGCCAGCGTCGATCTCAGCGTAGTTGTAACGGTGACTGTAGGTGTACCAGAGCAGGCCCCGGGCGCCGTTGATGATCGCCTGCAACTGCTGGTTGCGCAGCTCGAGCAGGTTCGGCGCCCGACTGTTCTCCTTGTTCATGTAGTAGTCGAACGCCTGCGGCGTGATCCACCAGGCCTTCTGCCCGGCGCTGGCTTCGCGACAAGCCTGCATGAAGGCGGCGGTGTACTCGATCGGCCGCCCGGCCAGCGCGCCGTGGCTGAACAGCGGGTACGGATCGGGCATGAGGATATCGCCGCCGTTGCGGTAGGTGCGGATGCCAGGGATCGAGTCGTTGAGCATGATGCAGGGGTGGTAGGGATCCTCCTCGGCGATGATCTGGTAGAGCCGCTCGGCCCGGTCCACCAGCAGGGGCCGCAACTCGGGCTCGTCCCACAGGTAGTACGCCAGCAGCGCCGGATGGTCGCGGAAGGCCCGCACACGCAGGCGCAGGGCCTCCTCCTCCGTCGCGGAGACCGGCTGCCGGAAGTTCTCCATGAAGGTCGAACTGGGCCAGGGGTAGAAGGTGCCGTAGAGACCGACGGCCTGCAGCTCGTCGAGCCACTTCAGCGTGCGCTCCGGCGGAAACCACTGCGCGTTGTAGTCCTGGACCAGGTTCACGCCCTCGTCGCGGAGCTTGGCGGCATCCTCGGACGCCGCGGAAAACCAGCCATAGGGCAGGAAGGGCTCGCCGTTGTGGCGCAGGACCAGGTTCTCGTCGAGACGCCACTCGTTCGCCACCGACGGCAGCTTGTGGATAATGGTGGTGGCGGCAAAGCTCTCACCGCCGGCCAGGGTGGCGGTCACGGCCAGCAGGTGACGGCCCACGGCGAGATCCGTGAACGGTATGCGCACCTCCGTCAGCCGCGTATCCGTTGTTGCCGCGCCGCTGCCGACCACGGCACCGGTCTCCTCAGCGCCAGCGAACAGCCGCGCCGCCAGGCGCACTCCCTTGAGGCGTTCGGGAGGCACCTGGACGTCGACCCGCGTGATGATCTCCCCCAGCTTCTCGGTGGCGTAGATGCTGTTGCGATAGCTCGGCCGCAGTACGGTCAAGCGCACCGGCGTGTAGGCGAGGCTGAGCGGGATCAGGCGTTCGGCCAGCACCAGGTCGGGTTGTTCGCGGTCG
>CAIZKT010000354.1:0-5826 GCA_903933565.1 uncultured Victivallales bacterium
CAACGCCCTTCGTCCGCCGCGGCGGACGAGGGGCGGAATGGGAAGCGCCTGGTGTCCTACGAGGTTGCTGCAAGTCTCAGACAAGCCGGGGGCCCGGCTCAGCGCAGGCCGGCCCAGCCGCCATAGAGGTCTTCCCAGAACACGCCAATGGCCGGGCGCTGCGCCGCCGGGATGGTGTGTTTGAAGGGCAAGGTCCCCAGCGCACCCCAGTCGGCGAGGATGGCCGCGGTGGCCTGGGCCTGGGTGGCCAGGAGGTCGCAGGAGACCCGCGACAGATCGTCGTCGGGCCGGTGATGGAAGAAACGGCCCCCGCTGCAATTGCGCCGACTCAGCCAGACGCCGGGAACGCCGGCCACGGCAAACGGGAACTGGTCGGTGTAGGGGATCACCTCGCGCGTGACCGCGAGGTAGAGGTCGAGTTCGCGGAACCCCTTGACGATCCTCTGGATCATCGCCTCCGGACCGTTCGCGTTCAGTTCGGTCCAGCCGAGTAAGGACCCGCCGCCGTCAACGTTGAACATGAAGCGCCCGGAGGTCTCAATCTCGGCACGGTGCTGGCGGACGTACTCGGCACTGCCCACGGAGAGCTGCTCTTCGGCGCCGAAGCTGATCAGCCGCAGCGTCCGGCGCCGGGGGACAGGCGCCAGGACCCGCGCCAGTTCGAGCAAGGTGACCACGCCGACCCCGTTATCGTCGGCGCCCACGCTATCGGCCTGGGTGTCATGGTGTCCGCCGCAGTAGAGCACCCCGGCCTTCGGGTCGCTGCCGGGCAGGTCGGCGACCACGTTCTGCGAGGTCGAGCGCCGGGCCTCGGCGCGGACGCGGATGCGCGCCGCGGTTGCCCCGCAGCGTTTCCATTCCCAGGCGTCCATGAAGGCGACATTGAGAGTGGGCTTGGCGCCCAGGTCTTTGGTGTAGGAGGGGAACATACCGTCTGCCAACGGCGTGGTGCCCGGGTAACGGATGTCGACAAAGAGCAGAAAGGCCGGCTCCGCCTGCATCAGCCGCCGGTAGGCGTCTCGGGATTCGATGTGGCAGCCCAGGTGGACGACGGCCTTGCCGCGCAGGAAGGACAGGTCTTCGCGGGCATACTCCGTCGGCGCCTCAAAGAACACCAGCGGCGCTTCGACCCACGCTCCAGCGGTTCCCGGCGTACTGCTGAACAGCGAGCCCTGGAATGAGCGCCAGGCGCCCCCCATGAACACCTCAAGCGTCTGCTCGTCAACGCAGCGCTGAAAGACGGGGAAGGACTCGACCGTGACGCTCGCTCCGGCCGAGCGCAAGACCCCGGCCGCATAATCGGCCGCCTGGCGCTCCGGCTCGGAACCGGCCAGGCGCACGCCGATGTCCAAGGTCAGAACGCGGAGGTGCTGCTCGAGCAAGCGCGAGGATACCGCCAGGGGTGCTGTCATCCGTGATCTCCTCAGCCGGGACGGGGAAGGATCGAGGCCTCGGTCTCTTTCAGGGCCGCGAACATCTCACGGCCGGTCGACGCGGCGCGCAAGCGGGCCAGCAGTTCGGTGGTGTGACTCAGCAGGCACAGCCGCGCCAACACATGCAGGTGGATGCGGTCGTCCTGGCAACAGACCAGGAAGAGGATATCGGTCTTGCTGCCGTCCGGCGCACCGAACGGGATGGGGGACGGCGAGCGGCCGATGCAGACGAAGGAGTCCTCGAACATGTAGGGGTCGTGGAGGCGCGGGTGCAGGACCGCCGCCCCGCCTTCGATGCCGGTTGAGCAGAGTTCCTCGCGCTGGCGCAAACTCTCCAGGAGATCATCGGGGTCGTAGAGGTAGCCGGTATGCTCCGCCACCCCGGTCATGGCCCGCAACACCGCCGCCTTCGAACGGCCCTGCAACACCGGCTCCATGAACTCGGGATCGCTGAGTTCGGTGATGACCGGCGACGTCGGCGAGATATCGTGCTGACGCGCGATGCCGCGGCTGTGGTAATCGGCAAGATGCTTACCGCGCAAGCCGAGAATGCGCTGCCCGGACCAGGTCTTCAGCCGACCGCGCCGGAAGATCAGGCGCTCGCCCTGAGTTTCGCAGGGAATCTCCCCGCGCACCGCCAGGGCGCGGACGTCGGTCACGTCCAGATGCAGATACTCCGCCGCCTCCTCGAGGCTCATCACGCTGTGCGGCATGGCTGCTGCTCTCCACCGCCACCACGCCGCCGGCGCGCTGGCAGTGCCGGTAAGATACTGCACATCCCGCGGAAGGCACGGGAAACCAGGCGGGAGCCAGTAATGCCCGTGAAGATTGGCGCCCGGCTCTGAGGGCAGGCTTTGGAGGGCGAACCGGAATGGAACCGCGTCTAACCCTGGAGCCCGCGATGCCCAGCCCGTTCCGGGCGGGTTCGCGGTATCCCCCGTCTGCAAGACCGCCGTCCGCAAGACCCAGAGACGGCGGAAGCCCCGGCGGAGCCGGTGCGGACCGCCGACCTCCAGGCGGTCCGCCACGTTCCGGGCGAACCGGAATGGAACCGCGTCTAACCCTGGAGCCCGCGATGCCCAGCCCGTTCCGGGCGGATCGCGGTATCCCCGACTCCTTTATCGCACCGAGCGCTTTTCTGGCTCGGTGGCTGGAACTTTCGGCTTAATGGAGTATTCTAATACCGCAATGCATAAAGGAGTGTGTTTGATGGCAGGATTGGTGAAGGTATCGGAAGCAGCGAGTCTGGGGTTGCATGCAGCGATGCTGCTGGCGCGCACGGAACCTGCCTTGGTGCGGACGCGGGAATTGGGGGAGCGGATCGGGGCCTCGCAGGCGCACCTGGTAAAGGTATTACAGAGCCTGAACCGGGCTGGGCTGATAGAGACCGTGCGTGGGCCGCGGGGCGGGGCGCGACTGGCGCGACCAGCGCCGCAGATCACGCTGCTGGAAGTATATGAGGCCGTGGACGGACCGCTGGAGGCGGCCGAGTGCCTGCTGGAGCGTCCGGTGTGCGGCGGCTCGTGCTGCATGGTGGGCAAGTTGCTATACCGGATGAACCAGGAGGTCCGGCAGCACCTGGCGCGGACCACGCTGGCGGACGTCTGGTCTGCCGATCGGGCTGACGCGCCGGGCGCGGAGGCGCGGGCGTCGGGATGAAAGACAGGGAGCGGGCCGGAGCTGCCGAGCGGTTCTCCCAAGTCCGGGTTATCCGGGTCATTCGTAGTGAGTAGCGACAAGAGGACTGAACATGAAACGCGACATCGTCCGCATCGACCGCGACAAGTGCAATGGCTGTGGGAAGTGTGTTACGGCCTGCCACGAGGGGGCTATCCGCCTGGTGGCTGGCAAGGCCGAGTTAGTGGGTGAGATCTACTGCGACGGGCTGGGTGCCTGCGTCGGGGACTGCCCGACCGACGCCATCACGGTGGAATCGCGCGAGGCGGCGGCGTTCGACGAGGCGGCGGTGGGGGAACGGCAGCGCCAGCTCCAGGCCAAGGCGGCGGCGCCGCCCTCTGGAGGCTGTCCCGGCACGCGCGCTTTCAGCTTTGCTGGCAAGGCGGCCTGTGCCTGTCCGTCCGCGGCACCGACGGCAGGCGCGGTGGGGGCCGGGCAACTGACCCAGTGGCCGGTGCAGTTGCGCTTGGTGCCGGTCAACGCGCCGTGGTGGGCGCAGGCTGACATTCTGCTGACCGCGGACTGCGTGGCGGTGGCCGTGCCGGACTTCCAGCAGAGCCTGCTAAAGGGTCGCAAGGTGGCGGTGCTGTCCGAAGCTGGATGATCCCGCGGGGTACGTGGAAAAACTGGCCGCCATTCTGAGCGAGAACGACGTCCGCAGTCTGACCGTGGCACGCATGCACGTGCCCTGCTGCGGCGGCATTGTGCGGATAGCGCAGGAGGCGGTGCAGCGTTCGGGCAAGGCGATTCCGGTGCAGGTACAGGTGTTTGATCACACCGGGGCGCTACAGGGTTGAGGATTGGGGCCGCCTGGGGCGGCCAGCACGTTGGGTGTCGTTCGTCAGGGCCAGAGTCAGAGTCAAAGCCAGAGTAAGGAGAGCGAAAATGAGCATGTTCTGTTACCAGTGCGAACAAACGGCCAAGGGTACGGGATGCACGCTTGCCGGCGTGTGTGGCAAGAGCCCCGAGGCGGCCGCCTTGCAGGATCTGATCGTGCACCAGCTCAAGGGGATCAGCGCCGCGGCGCACCGGGCCCGGAAGCTGGGCAAGATCGACCAGGCGGTGGACGTGGCGGTGATCCAGGGACTGTTCACCACGGTGACCAATGTCAACTTTGACAACGCCCGCCTGGCGGCCGTAGTGCGACAGTTGGCTGTCACCCGGAGTACGGCGCTGGCCTTGTACCAGGGCGCTTGCGCCGCGGCGGGGGCGAAGCCGGAGGCGCTGCCGACGGCGGCGCAGTTCCAGCCGGCCGCGGAGGTGGCCGGGATGGTGGCGCAAGGGACGGCGGTCGGCATCGCGGCACGGCTGACCGGCGCCGGCCCGGATGTCACCGGCCTGCAAGAGTTGCTGATCTACGGCCTGAAGGGCGCGGCTGCCTACGCCGACCATGCGCAGGTGCTCGGCAAGGAAGACCCGGCGGCCTATGGTCTCTTCCATGAGGCTCTCTCATACCTCGCCGACGATCCGCGGGACGTGCAGGGACTGACCGGCTGGTGCCTGCGTTGTGGCGAACTGAACCTGCGGGTCATGGAACTGCTTGACGCCGCCAACACGGGCGCCTACGGGCATCCGGAGCCCACCCGCGTGAAGGTCAGTCCGGTAGCGGGCAAAGCGATCTGCGTGTCCGGGCACGACCTGCGCGACCTAGAGGCCTTGTTGCAGCAGACGCAGGGTAAGGGCATCAACGTCTATACCCACGGCGAGATGTTGCCGGCATTGGCCTACCCCGGCCTGAAGAAGTACCCGCACCTGGTCGGCAATTACGGTGGCGCCTGGCAGGACCAGGCCAAGGAGTTCGACGCCTTTCCCGGCGCTATTCTCATGACCACCAACTGCATCCAGCGGCCGCGCGAAACCTACCAGGCGCGCATCTTCAGCGCCGGGCTGGTGGCTTGGCCGGGGGTGGCGCATATCTCCGACCGTAACTTCGCCCCGGTCATCCAGGCGGCCCTGGCAGCGCCAGGGTTCAGCGCGGCGGCCCCCTTGCAGGAGATCACCATCGGCTTCGCTCGCAACGCCGTCATGAGCGTGGCCGGCGCGGTCATCGACGCGGTGAAGGCGGGGGCGGTCAAGCACTTCTTCCTGGTCGGCGGCTGCGATGGCGCCAAGAGCGGGCGGAACTACTACACCGAGTTCGCGCAGCAGGTGCCGGCAGACTGCGTGATCCTGACCCTGGCCTGCGGCAAGTACCGCTTCAACAAACTCGACTTCGGCGACATCGGCGGCATCCCGCGCCTGCTGGACATCGGCCAGTGCAACGACGCCTACTCGGCGGTGCAGATTGCCGTGGCGTTGGCCAAGGCCTTCAACTGCGGGGTCAATGACCTGCCGCTCTCGATGATTCTGTCGTGGTACGAGCAGAAGGCCTGTGCCATCCTGCTGACCCTGCTGCATCTGGGCATTCGCAACATCCGTC
This sequence comes from uncultured Victivallales bacterium, assembly GCA_903933565.1. GTDB lineage: Bacteria > Verrucomicrobiota > Lentisphaeria > Oligosphaerales > JAFGRS01 > CAILUI01. The sequence goes on from CAIZKT010000354.1 coordinate 5,530, forward strand.
TGGGGCCGACGCTCCCGGCGTTTGTGACGCCGGCGGTGCTGCAGGTCCTGGTGAACACCTTCAACATCATGCCGACGACGACCGCCGAGGCTGATCTGAAGGCGATTCTCAAGCGCTGATGGCGGCCTGCTCTTGCCCTCCAGGGGTTGTGCCGATGCCTTGGAGGGCAAGGCGGCGGGCTGCTGTTGCCCTTCAGTCGAGCCCCCACTAAGGCAGGCAGGCTCGGGGGATACCGCGAACCCGCCCGCAACGGGCGCTGGCATCGCGGGCTCCAGGGAAAGCACGCCGCTGGCTCGG
>CAIZKT010000355.1:0-1659 GCA_903933565.1 uncultured Victivallales bacterium
AGGCTCAGGACTTCACCCTCAAGCCCGACTCGCCGGCCTGGAAGCTGGGCTTCCAGCCGATCCCGTTTGGCCAGATGGGTCTGCAGGTGGACGAATACCGGCGGACGCTGCCAGCGGTCGCGCCGGTGCTCAGGCCGTCGGCGCGGGTGTTCGTCGGCGAGTTGTCGGTGACGCTGACGCCCGCGCGCCGCGGCCCCAAGGCCACCCTCCGCTACACGCTGGACGGCTCCGACCCGACGCCAGGGTCACCCGAATACTCCGTGCCACTGAGCGTGACCCGCACCACCACAGTCAAGGCGGCGGCATTCCCGGCCGACGGCCAGCCGGGGGAGTGCTCCGGGATCGTCACGGCAACGCACACGGCCGGGAGCCTGGGCGATGGCGGCGGCGTGTACCTCAGCGACCTGGAGGGCACCGACATCCTCGCCTATGACGCCCTGAAGCGCGACACCAACTTGGCGGGCGGGACAATCGTGCTCGCCGGGCGCGAATACCGGAAGGGCCTCATGCTCTGCCCCAAGGACACGTTGCCCGACTACAAGGGCGGCCTGGGACACGTGACCTACGTGCTGGACGGCGGCCTGAACCAGGCCCGACGCTTCCGGGCGACCATCGGCATCGAAGACAGCATGCTCAAGCACAACAACGGCAGCGCCACCTTCGCGGTGGAGGTGCTGCGCGCGGGCACGTGGGAGCGCGTCTTCGCGAGTCCGGTGCTGCGGCTGGGACCGCCGCAGCAAGTCGATGCGGACATCACCGGCGCTGCGCAGTTGCGCCTGCTCACCACCGACGGCGGCGACAACATCCACTGCGACCATGCCGTCTGGGCGGAGGCGCGGATACAGTGAGAGGCAGATGCGACGGGTCACACTCAGTCTTTCACACCTCGGAGGGCACGCGTCATGATCTGGCTTGGAGTGATGGTTGCCGCCGCGGCGGCGGGTATAGCCGCGCCTGCCAACGCTGTGGCTGCGGATGCTCTGACAGCGTCCATCGAGCAACGGGTCAATGCGTCGACCGGACCGCTCCTGACACCGGGTCTTGCCCTGCCGTCGGCGACCGCCTACCGTGACCGCGTGCGAACCGAGAGCTGGACGGAAGTCTGGCCCGACGCCGCGGGCAAGGCCGAGACGCGCACCGTTACCGGCGAGCTCTGGACCGCTGCCATCCAGGCGTCGCTCGACCAGCACAAGGCCGTGTTCCTGCCTGGACGCGAGGCACCCTATTACCTCGACGGACCCATCGTGCTCAGATCCGGCTGTCGGCTCATTGCGGATGCGAAAGCCGAAATCCGCCTCAAGCCCGGGACGAGTACCTGCATGGTGCGTAATGAGCACGTCGTCGGGTTCCAGGACCGGCCCGTTCCCGCAGACCTGCAGCCGGACACTGACATCCTCATTCAGGGCGGCATCTGGACGCCCCTGGCCACCATGCCTGGCCAGAACAATGGCAACGCCCGCGGTCGGGCCGACGGCACAGACTCGGTGCCCGGCTGCCATGGGGTCATTCTGCTGCAGAACGTGCAGCGCGTGGTGGTCCGCAACCTCACCATTCGCCAAGGGATCCCCTTCGGCGTCCATCTCGGCACAGCCTCTGATTTCCTGGTGGAGAACCTGACCTTCGAGGACCACCGTCGCGACGGTGTACACTGCGATGGCC
>CAIZKT010000356.1:0-7534 GCA_903933565.1 uncultured Victivallales bacterium
GCCGGGCGGGTTCCAGAATGCGGTCGGCCGTCATGGCTTTGGCAAAGTCGCCCATGACCGCGGAATCCACCGTCGGACCGCCGGCCGCAGGCGCGCAGGAGTCGGCGCTGACGTTCATCGGGAGAGCACCTTTTCCTTCCGAGCCGTTTCCACGGAACAGACAATGGCCTGCAAACTCAGGTAGATCAGATCGATATCGGCAACCGAAATCATGACTTCAGCGACCACCACCGCGCCCTTGTTGAGGACCCGGTCCAAGGCCTCGCAGAGACTCACGTGTTCCTCTGCCAGCGCGGCCTCGTCGGAGCGGTTGGACCCGCCCGCGGGGCGGCGTTCGGCGCGGGTTCCAGAATTCATCTCGCCAGCCCTTCCTCTATGCTAACGCTTCGACGTCGCGACTACGGTACAGGAGTTGCCCAAGGGCTGCCAGGTTCGTCACTCCCCGGGGATCGCTCTGCCGGTACACGAGCGCTTGCGGAGTGCCAGGAAAATCCGCCGCGAAGCGCGCCCTGCAGCCCGATTCCCGCGCAAAGAGAGCGGCGCACAGAGCATCGCTGCTCTCCGGCGTCGCCAGGTTCAGGAATAGGCCGGGAACCGGGATGGCCAGACGTGCGCAGGCGGCCAGCAGATCCCCGGTCTCCGCAAAGGACATCTCCGTGAGGATGCTGACGCTGTAGAGACTTGCCCGCGACGGGTCGCGCAGGATCGCCCGCAGCCGCTTCAAATCCTTGGATAGCCTCACCAGGCGCTCCGCAATCCCCGGCAGGCGGAAGATATTCCGGTACTTCAGGAAAAGGCCAAACACCACCTTCAGCCACCCTTCGATGATCTCTGGCAGTTCCAGCAGCCGGATCAGATGACCGGTCGGCGCGGCGTCGAGGACCAGGAGGTCGTAGCCCTGCGGGGTCAGGAAGTCCATCACCGCCGCCAAGGCCATCAACTCATCCACCCCCGGGGGCGACAGGTCCATGATCCGTTCCATCACTTCCCGATCAAAGGTCAGATCAAGGTTCGGCATCAACTTGGAGAGAAACTGCGCCAGTTCGTTGCGGTACTGATCCTTCAGGGCGACAAAATCCGCGGAAGCGTCCATTTCCATGGCCCACAACCCCGGCGCCGCCTGCCTCGGCTTGGGACCGAGGGGCAGGTCCAGGCAATCGGCCAGGGAATGAGCGGGATCGGCAGAGAAGAGCAGAATACGCTTGCCGGCGTAGGTCTGAGCCAGGCGCAGTGCCGTAGCGCAGGCCAGGGTGGTCTTGCCGACCCCGCCTTTCCCAGCAAAGACCAGCATCGAGGTCCCCGGCGGTGGCAGCGCGAGAGGGCGGTCCACCCGCGGCAAGATCGGTGGCAGGCACGGCAGATTCTCCGCGCCGGCATCCAGCTGCAGCGGCTTGAGTTCATCCCAGAAGGACATGAGCCCCTGCAAACCGTTGACTTCCTGTGGATACATGGGGAGCCCCCACAGGCGTACACCGACGAAAAGCTCCTCGTGGGAAAGGCGGGAAAGCTCCTGCAGCTGTCGGCGGCGAACGTCCCGGCAGAGGTTACACGAACTCTCCGGGTAAAGCCGGTTGACCAGGATGGCCCCGACTCCGATGTCGAGCCGCTTCAGTTCCCGTAGCAGATCCAGCGTCTCCTCGATACTCATGGCTTCGGCCAGCATGACCGGGACAAAACGGCAGCGCCGGTGATCCTTCAGCAATCCTTCCATCTCCTTGACGGCAGCCGCGAGTCCTTCGATAAAGCGATCGAGGTCGTCCCGCTCATAGGCGCCGCCAAACAGCTTCTTCATGTAACGGTGCTTGGCCAGGAGCGTGTCGAGGGCTTCAAGCCACATCCTCATCTGGTCCGGCATCGCCATCAACCGCAGGGTATGACCGGTCGGCGCCGTATCCATGATAATGGCGTCATAGGCCCCTTCCTTGACCCAGCGACTGATCTCCAGAAACCCCATCATCTCATCCATGCCGGGCAGGGAAAGCTCAAGAAACCGATCGATGTCCTCCGTATCGAGAAAGGTCCCCCGCGCGGCGATCTTCACCAGCCGCTGCCGATTCTTCTCCTTGAAGTCCTGCAGGCAGGCCTGGGAATCCAGTTCGACCACCTTCAGGTTCGCCGGCGGCTCGGCCCCGGCAAAACTGTCCAGGAGGGAATGGGCCGGATCGGTGGAAACCAAGAGAACGCGGCGGTCGGGATGCCGACTGGCGACGTCCAGCGCGGTCGCCGCGGCGGCGGTGGTCTTGCCCACGCCGCCCTTGCCGCCGAAGAGCAGAAGCTGCCAGCCCACCGCGGGTAGAAAACCCGGAGCTTCCCGGTGGTCTTTCATACCTCTGCCCGTCCTTTGACTATCGAGGCGCTTGCAGAACCCCGAGGCCGACGTCGCCATCCGCCTGGAGCCGACGGTCCGCACCGGTGCAGCCGGGGCTTCCGCCCGCCGTGCCGGGGGACACTGCGATCCGCCGCGGCGGACCCGCAACAAGCGTGGCATCACGGGCTCCAGGGGACACAGGCGCGACCCTGGCGAAAGTCTGCGGGGTTCTGCAAGAGCCCTTATCACCCGGCCGCCCCCTTCCCAGGGACCGCCCGTGGCCTATTCTTCCGCTTCGCTGTCGTCCTGCGCTTTCAAAGCGTCCAGGCGATCCAGCAGCGCTTTCTCCGCGGCGTCGAATTCCGCCTCGGTCATCTGCCCCGTCTCCAGCATCATGTACAGTTCGCTAAGCTTCGCGGTGATGGCTTCCCCTTCACCCGCTCGGTCCGCAGCCGCGGCCTGGTGGATCTCACGAAAAATCCAGACCAGACTACGGATGGGGAAGAAGATGACATCGTCTACCAGGAACATTTCCGCTTGACTTTCCTTCTGGAGACGATGCCCGACCTCTACGCAGGCTCTGGCAGTACACCTGACGGCCGCGACGCGGCACCCGCGCCCGGCGCCGCACAGCCGCACCCGCAGGGTTGCAGTCAGCAGCGGTATCTATCTCGCTCTCCGAAATCCGCCGACTACAACACATGCGAGCTTCTGCAGAGCCTTCACAAGACCAGGTCGACATCCACAAAGTTGTGGGGCGCCCAGGGCCCGTTAAAATCGAAGGTGAAATTGTTATCGAACTCCTGTGCCGCGGCGCAGACGGCGGTCTCGAAATCCTTCTCGACGCTCTGCCGTCCCACCAGGCAGGCCAGATTCATCACTTCTTTTTCGCTGCGTGGCGGATTCGCCTTGATCTCGAGAGAGCAGCAAGCCAAACTCTTCTCAACCTTCGCCGTGAGCTCCTCGCGGTCCCCCTGAAGATAGCGGTCAAAGAGTCTGCCGAGTTCCATCTTATCTTCTTGACTGGGCGCCCGGGGCCCGCCGATGAGCTCGTCACGCGCCACGCGCAGATCGGGATGAGTGTTGACGAAGTACTCGAAGATATTGGGGACGTCCCAAGAGACCCGCACGCCCATCTCCACTTTGCCATGGACACGCTGGGTTTGCTTGACAAAGGCCTTGCGGTTAAGCGAAAGGATCCGCCGGATATCCTTGACGCCGGCCGCAATGACGCCGAAACTGATGGGCAGGGGCGCTTCGTCCTGCATCAGCCGTTTGAGCACCGCCTGGTGCGCCGCGATATGGCGACGCTCCGGACGGATCTTACCCAGACTGAAATCGCTCACCACGGCGGCGACGTGATTATCCGAGATCAGGTAAACCCGCTTCCCGTCAATGCCAATTTCGCCGTAGTCGCGCTCGTCTTTTGCCGCCTGGACGACCGCGTATAGGTACTTCCCCGCGCTCGCTGTGGTGCCAGCCATATCGCCGTCTCCCTGTTGCTTCAGGCCTCTGACCTGCTTTTCCCTTCCGCGGCGTCGCGGCTGGTCCGCTCCATGACTTTCACCGACTTGAGACGTGCTTCACTCAGCTTGACCTCAAGGATGGCGCCGCAGGCATAGCACTTGACGGCGCCCTCGTAATCACCATAGGTCTCATCTTCAAGGTTGATGCTATGGCCGCAGGATAAACAGTTGACTTTCATGCGTACGTCTCCTTGGTGAAGCTGCTCCGCGCCTGCTGCGCCGTCCATTGCCGCACTAGCCAGGCAAGACGGAGCCGCCGGTTTACTAGGTCTAGCCGTGCCTGATAGACGCGCCGCATCTCCCCGTGGACCCTGGAGAAACCGGTCTGGGTCCGGCAGGCCTGAGCGCCCTTGCGGTTGCGGTTCGTGGCGATGTGATGCGAATCGTAGATGGTTAGCATCGCGGCCCCCTTGCTTAGTATCTGATCTTGAACGGCCCCGTGCTTGAGCGTGGCGCCGCCGACGGCACCGCCGCACGCCCCCCACCCGTCGCCGTCCGGGGCTGGCTTGGCTGTGGGATGCCCTGCGCTGCCATGCTCTGGAGTGTCTGCTGCTTTTCCACCTCGATCTCCTGGAAGCGCTGCTCGATCATCTGCAGCTTTTCCAGGGCACTCGTCTTCTCCTTGCCGCGGCGGTACTTCTCCATCTCCAGAACGCTAAGCTTCATGTAGGCTTTGTAGGTGATCGCATTCGCATCCACACGGCCCGACATGGTCCGGATGTTCTGGACGCCCCGCAAGACTCTCTTGGTGGGTGGCATGGGTTACCTCTCTGTTGCCCGGGCGGGTTTGCTGGTACCACAGACTCTGCGAATCACCTCTTCCACCTTCTCCTGCATCACCGGCTGGCCGCCATGGGTGACCTTGGCGGTATCGGTGGCGAGGACATCACGGCAAACGTACTGGAAGAATTCGTCATCGGCACGGGCGCGGCGCTTCTGGGCAGAAAGAATGCGGCCGATGGCAATTCCGGCGCGGATGGTTGGACGGTGGTTGTTCACCCCGAAGGTCCGCAATTCCCGCACCATATCCACGATCCGCTCGGAGTCCTCCTGGGGGAGTCCGGATTTCTTCTTGACGATCATGATTTCCGTTTCCCGGTCGTAGTGCTCCAGGTGGATGGTGATCAGGCGGTCCATCAGGGCGTCCTGGGTCTTGTGAACCCCCGCGTATTCCTCGGGATTGGAGGTGAGGATAGCGCGGAATTCCGGATGCACGGCCAGGTAGCCCTCCCCGGACTGGCGCAGTTTCGGGAGGTTCAATATCCCCTCGGAAAGCACGCTCAACAGAGCATTGTTCGCCTCTGGCCGGGAGCGGTTGAACTCGTCATAGATGAACGTCTCCCCCTCCTGGCAGGCCGTGGTGAGCCGGTCGTCCACCCAGAAGTTGCGCGTTTCCTCTTCGGTCTTGAGGACGGAGTGGATGAAGTTATCAACCACCTTATGCTTGCGGAAACCACCGTCCCGGCCGACCAGATCGGAACTGCCGAATTCATCATCCCCGTGGACCAGGGTGACCGGCCGCCCGAGCTTGGAGGCGACGTGAAAGGCGAGCGTCGTCTTGCCCGTTCCCGCTACGCCGCAGAAATGGACGGGGTAACCGGCAAGCAGGTAGGCCATGGCGCGGCGCGTGACCTGCTCCACATAGGGAGACGAAACAAACGTGGCGCTGGCCTCGGGCAGGACACTGTCCTCGCTGGCCGCCGGGGCGCGCTCCCGCGCCCTGGGAGTGGCTCGCGTGGTATCTCGACTCATGAACAACGTTCTCCTTGTTGTGCGTTCCCAGGTTCTCCGGGTCCAGCTCCACCGCCCGCGGTTTGCGGACGGGGTGGCGGATGATTACCGTCAGTGTCCGTCGCGAGTCCCGCGCCCGCCTTGCCCCTGACTGCAGCCGTCACACAGCCGCGTCCATGGCATCTCAGACAGGCCATGGCGGAGGCCGAGGCGTCGTCGCCTGTACCATAGCACGCGGGACATGAGATGATGGGGAGCGCGGGCCGGGAAACGGAACCCTTACCGCCGCAGGTCGTGCAGGTAAGGGTCTTGGTGGCCCCAGTGCCCCGGCAATGGGCGCAGGGAATCCGGGGCGCACGAACCTGCACTTTACCGCTGCCGCCGCAGACACAGCAGATAGATCGAGACGACATGATAGCGAAAGGGTCGACGCCCTTGCCGCGACAGAAGGCGCAGGGCACCTCCTCGCTAACTGCCGCATCGTCGGGGGAGTGATATCGCGTCATGGGACCGTCCTACTTTACGCCGCGTTTTGCCTTGCCAGACTTTGCCCGCGAGCGCGGCTTCTTCTCCTTGGGCGCCGCAGCTCCAGCCTCGACCGTCTTGGCCTTGGGAGGCTCCACCTTGGCCACCGCTGGGGGCTCGAACACTTTGGCCTTCGGCAGGTCTGCGGCGGGTGCGGCAGAGGCGGGTGCCGCGACCGTCTTGGCCTTCTGGGCCGCGACCGGGGACGCCACCGGCTTCGGCCAGGGGGCGACAACCGGCCAGGCGGAGACCTTGGGCCGGGGTGCCGCGACCGGCGGTTCAACCGCCTTGGCTTTGGGGGGCACCACCTGGGCCACGACCGGGGGCACGAAGGCTTTCGGCGGGGGCACCACTACCGGCGGTTCAACCGCCTTGGCTTTGGGGGGCTCCACTTTGGCCGCAACCGGGGGCACGAAGGCTTTCGGCGGGGGCACTACCACCGGCGGTTCAACCGCCTTGGCTTTGGGGGGCTCCACTTTGGCCGCAACCGGGGGCACCACCACCGGCGGTTCAACCGCCTTGGCTTTGGGGCGCTCCACTTTGGCCGCAACCGGGGCCGCAACTGCCTTGACCTTTGGCAGGACCACCTTGGGAGCGACGGGAGCAGGAGCTTTAGCGGCCTGGACCGGAGGCGCCGGTTTGCGCAAGCCCGTCACTTGCTTCCTGATGCTCAGGATGAGGGCCTGGCGTTCTTCCCGTGCCTTCTGGGCCTTGTCTCTCAGTGCCTTAGAGAAATCCTTCAACATGGAATCCACATCGGATTTCATGTTGGTGAGGAAAACATTCCGTTCCTCGCGGTTTTTTTTCTCTGTATCAGCCAGATTACTCATGGTGATTGCTCCCTGCAACTGCTCCCGGATGCCACGAGTCCTAAACGAAGCGGGGGCGCGAACGCCCCCGCCCCCCAGTGGACTACTTCCTCTGGTCTCCGGCTCAGGCCGGGGTGGCGGCGTTGGCCGTCAGACCGATGGCCTCGGCGTACTTCAGGTAGGTCTCGACGGACGCGATCACAACGCGTGCTTCGACCGAGAGCAGCTCGATGCCGACCAGGGACACCTTCACCCAGGCGTCGATCACAATACCCTTGTCCAGGATGCGGTCGACGACTTCGGCGAGGCTCGACGAATCGGTTGACTTCTGTACTTTCGCCATGACCATTGTCTCCTTTACGATACCGGTTTCTGTGCGATCCTAAGCAGCGGGGGCTGGTGGTGCCCCCGCCGCCCAGGGACTACTCCGCGAGGGCTCCGACTCAGGCCGGGGTGGCGGCGTTGGCCGTCAGACCGATGGCCTCGGCGTACTTCAGGTAGGTCTCGACGGACGCGATCACGACGCGTGCTTCGACCGAGAGCAGCTCGATGCCGACCAGGGACACCTTCACCCAGGCGTCGATCACAATACCCTTGTCCAGGATGCGGTCGACGACTTCGGCGAGGCTCGACGA
>CAIZKT010000357.1:0-4533 GCA_903933565.1 uncultured Victivallales bacterium
CCCAGGGCGGTGCCCTGGGCTGAGGAATGGCCGCGCTTTCAGCGCTCCGCGGCGTCTGGCATTCGCGACACATCCCGCCGGGAGTCTCCCCCAAGAGTCAAGTGACCCGTTCTGCTCGCGGGACGCGGAGACGATCGAAACAGAAACCCCTACGGAACTGACCTGCGCCCCGGCCTGGCGACGTCCATGGAACGGTCCGCGATCCCGTGGTATGGTACGCGCGGCGGTTTCTCCTACGAGGGGCGCATCGCGCAGGGCTGCGTGTGCGCCTCAACCCCGAACCGAGGGAGTCAGGCATCATGAAGATCGCAGTGCAACTTGGGTTGATCCCGGCTAAGACGGTCGAAGACAAGCAGAAGTGGGCCCTGGACAACGGGGTCGACGGGATCGAGATCAGCGCCTGGGACTACCCGGTGGATAAGATCGACCAGGCCCGGCGCGACTTCGCCAGCGCGCGCCTGCCCGTGTCCTCAATCTGCGGTAATGCCTCCTTCGACTTCCTCGATCCCGACCCCAAGAAACGGCGCGCCAGCATCGATCAGTGCAAGCAGTACCTCAAGCTGGCCGGCGAATTCAAGGCCGCCGGGCAAATCGTGCCGCCCATCTTCGGCGGGCCGCGCCTGCCGGACTTGTCTCCGCTCAAGGGCGCCATCGAGCTGGAGAAGGACTTGTTGGTGGAGATCTGCAAGGAACTCGGCGATGTGGCCCAGGCGGCTGGCACGCTGTTCATGCTGGAGCCGCTGAACCGCTATGAGGAACACCTGCTCAAGACCCAGGCCGCGGGCGTCGAGATCATTGTTCGCAGCGGGCATCCGGCGGTGGCGCTGATTTCGGACCTGTTCCATATGCATATCGAGGAAACCTCGACGCCGGACGCGCTCTGCCAGGCCGGGCGGCACGTACGGCATCTGCACCTGGCCGACAACACGCGGCTGGAGCCGGGCACCGGCGACATCGATTTTGTCGCCGCCTTCAAGGCGCTGCTAGGGATGAACTTCACCGGCTACATGGCCTTCGAATGTGGCGTCAGTGGGGCGGACAAAGACGCGTCCATGAAGAAGAGCCTCGCCTATGTTCGCGGCTGTATCGCCAAGGCGCGGTCCGGGCGCTGATGGCCGACTCGGCGGATACCGCGAGCCCGCCTTGGGCGCTTTGGCTTGCCCCTTGTTTTCGACTAGCCTGCGGTTATCCTACCGGGACGGGCTCAGCCGCCGTTTCCGCCAGCTCGCAAGCGGGTGGGTGGGAGCGGTGCCGCGGACGTGACGGCCGAAGGCTGGCGTGAGGTAAGGTCAGAGCAGGCACAACGGAGGGTTGGCAGCATGAAGGTGGGGCTCTGCGGCTATGGACCGATGGGGCGGACGCACGCCCAGTTGATTACGAAACATGACGGCGTCCAGTTGGTCGCTGTCGCCGATGTGCAGGCTGACCTGCGCGCCCGCGCCCAGACGGAGATGGGCGTGCAGACCTTCGAGAGCGGCGAAGCGCTGATCGATGCCCGCATCGCCGATGTGGTCTTCGTCTGCGCCCCCACCTACCTGCATGCGCCGTTGACCATTCGCGCCTTGAACGTCGGCGCCCATGTCTTCTGCGAGAAGCCCATGGGGCTGAATCCGACGCAATGCACCGCCATGATTACCGCGGCCCGGCGCGCCGACCGGATGCTGATCATCGGTCAGGTGCTGCGTTTCTGGCCCGAGTATGTCTTTCTCAAACAAGCCGTCGAGTCGGGGCGCTATGGCCGTCTGCAGAGCCTCAGCATGACCCGTATCGGCGGCGTCTCCATCGGGTTCGAACGCTGGTTCCTCGATGAGAAGCGTGGCGGCATGCAGATTTTTGATCGCCACATCCACGATACCGACCTCACCATCTGGCTGCTGGGCTTGCCTGAGGCGGTGCAGGTTTTCGGCGTTGAAAAAGAGGCGCGCACCGATGGCGGCATCGTGCATTCCTTCACCCGTTACCTCTACAAGGGCCTGGCCATCTCGGCCGAAGGCAGCGCCGACCTGCCGACCAAGTTCCCCTTCACCATGGGCTACCGGGCCGTGTTCGACAACGCCGCCATCGAGTACAGCAGCCGTCAGACCCCGACCCTGAAGCTCTACACCAGCGGCGAGCCCGAGACCCCCGAATTGCCCCAGCCCCTCGGCGAGGTGCAGAGCGGTCTCAACATCGCCTCCGCCAGCGGCTACTTCCTCGAGGAAGTCTACTTCTTTGATTGCATCCGGAAGGGGCGGCGGCCGCAGATCGTCACTCCCGAGAGTGCCCGGGACACCATCCGCGTGGTCCGCGCCGAGATCCGCAGCGCCCGCCGGGATGGCGCTCGGATACGGATTGTCTGAGCGCGGGGACCGTCACCGCGAGCCGAGGAATGAGGCGCCATGCTGCACCTACGCTTCTGGGGGACCCGGGGGGCGTCGGCGCCGTTTCAATCCAGCCTGGAATTCGGCTGCCACACGAGTTGCGTGGAAGTCCGCGGCGACCGTGGCGCCCCGGTCTTCATCGATCTCGGCACCGGGATTGCCCCGGCCGCCGAACTGGCGCTGGCCGCGGGGGTAAGGCAGTTCACCGTCTTCCTCACGCATCTGCACCTGGACCATGTCTGCGGCGTCTGCGCCTTCGCCCCGCTGTTTCGGCCCGACTGCTCGACCACCATTTACTCTGAACACGCGGGCACCTTGCAGGCTCTGCGGCAGGTCATGAGTCCGCCGTTGTTCCCGGTACATTACGACGGCTTCGGGGCGAGGGCGCGGCTCGAGGAGCTCCCCGAGAGCGGCGAGATGCGGCTTGAGGAGCGCGGCTTCGTGGTCACCTGGCGGCCGGCCGCGCATCCACAGGGGGTCACCACCCTGCGTTTTGACGACGGCGCCAACGCCTTCGTCTTCGCCACCGACGTCGAACTGCGCCTGCGGTCCGAAAACGAGCCCTTCGAACGGCTGTTGCGTGAGCCCTACCCGGCCGCGCTCGCCGCCATCGACGGATTCTTCTCGGAGAACCGCGGCGACTATCGTGAAAACTGGGGGCACAGCACCTGGCAGCAGGCCGTCGAGGCCGCCTCGCGTAACCGCGTGCAACAGGTCGTAATCACGCACCATAACCCGCACTATACGGACCTCGATATGCGGGGGTTCGAGCAGTTATCGCCAGGGGCGCGCTGGGCCCGCGATGGGCAGAGCTGGAGCATTGCGAACGGTCATGCTAAAGAAGCTTGAAGACAGCGTCACGTTCCGCATCGAGCGCACCATCGCCTCCGGCGGGATGGGCTCGGTGTACGAGGCCCGGCAGGTCGGCGCCGCGGGTTTCGAGAAACGGGTGGCCATCAAGACCATCCTGCCGGAGTTCAGCGACGACCGGCGTTTCGTCGAGCTGTTCATCCACGAAGCCAAGTTGGTGGCCGATCTGGTGCATGAGAATATCGTGCAAATCTACCAGTTCGGGCTTTCCAAGGAGGGCTACTACATCGTGATGGAGTACATCAACGGTTTGCCGCTGGCGGAGTTCATCCGCGTGCATACCGCCACCAAGGAAGCCATTCCCGAGGAACTGGCCGTATTCATCGTCAGCCGGATCGCCCGTGGGCTGGCCTATGCGCATTCGCGGGTGGACCGTCAAGGCGCGCCGCTGAACATTGTGCATCGCGACGTCTGTCCGAACAACATCCTGATGACCACCGAGGGGCTGCTCAAGCTAGGGGACTTCGGCATCGCCAAGGCGGCCACCCAGGTCGTCCGGGCCAAGGGCGGCAAGAAGTCCTACATGTCACCGGAGCAGGCAGGTTCCGGGCAGGTTGACTTCCGCTCGGACCTGTACTCCCTCGGCCTCGTGCTTTTCGAACTGCTGGCCCAGCGCTCGGCGCGAGCGCCGTGGACCGACCAGCTGGTCGAGGCGGCGCGTGAGGGTCGGCTGGACTGGACCGCGCTTCCCGGCACCGTCAGCCCACCGGTGCGCGCCATTCTGGAGCGCCTGTTGCAGCTCGAGCCCTTGCGGCGGTACGGCGCGACAGACCAGTTGGCCTATGACCTCGAGTACGCCATTTACAACAAGGGCTACGGGCCCACCGTAGTGACGCTTGAGAACTACCTTCGCCGCCGTTTCACCGGCCTGTACCTGGTCGGCACATCACCGGCCCGGCTGTCCATGGCCGGCGACACCATTGCCATCCCCTCCAGCAGCAGCGGCGAGACCGTCACCGAGGTCTCCTGACCCCTCGTCCGGGGTGCAGGGTTCAGCCGAGCCCCCGGCTGAGGCCGGACATACCGGAATGAGACTTGCCGAAGCGGTTCCCATTCCGATCCGGCCGGTACGCACCGCATCGCCTGGAGGGCGGCCCTGCGTGGCCGACATCACGGGGGCTATTGCGCCCCTTCGGGGCTTGGGCACATGGAACCTGTATACCCAGCCCGCTGGGCTGGGCTGAGGGATGGCCGCACCTACGGCGCTGAAACCGGGCCCCGAGGCCCTGCGTGGCCGGTATCACGGGGGCTATTGCGTCGTTGGTTCCGAGGCCCAAAGGGCCGACATCCCTCAGCCCAGGCC
>CAIZKT010000358.1:0-5028 GCA_903933565.1 uncultured Victivallales bacterium
ACCGAGGTCGCATGGTCCGCCCCTTCAGGGCTCAATCTTCGCTGTGGACGGGTACCCAAGGCGTTGCCCTGGGCGCCCGAAACGCCCCCTTGGGGCTATTGCACAGGTCGACGTCTTTTCCCTAGCTCCAGAGGGCGCCGCTTACTCCCTATAGACTTCAGCGCCGTCGTGCCGACGGGTCGCGGCGGGGCTGGCGGGGGCGTCGGCTTGCCGGTACTGGCGGGCGAACTCGCGGTCGAGCAGACAGCGCTGCTCCAGGTGCTCGAGGCAGGCCCGGAAGCAGCCCTTGGCGCCGCAGTAAGCGGCTGAGTTCCCCAGCATGCCGACCAGGCCAAACAGGGGATGGGGATACTTGGCTACAACCTCGCTGGACGCCTTGTGGCCGAGCACATAGTCCGACGTGTCGTCCTTCGATTCCCGGCGCAGGGCGGCGTACTTCTCATCGATGGCGGCGATGTCAAAGTCCGCCGGCGGACGCGGGTGCGTCTCGCGGGTGCCGCCATGGTGCGCCTTAGTGCAGAGGTACATATCCACTTTGGCATGCCGAATGGTCTGACCCGCCAGGGTGAATTCAACCGCAGCCTCGGCGGGAATCGCCTGGCTGGGGCAGGCGCGGACGCAGGCCTTGCAGCCGTCGCAGATCTGGCCGACCTGCAAGGGATCGGAGGGCAGATCCGCGTCCGTGAGCACAATGCCAAACCGCTGCAGCGGCCCAAAGCGCTTGGTCAGGAAGACCTTGGACCAGCCAAACTCGCCCAGTCCAGCGGCCAGGGCCGCGGTCCGGTGACACATGATCGGTTCCTGCTGGGGCGTGCCGGCCCACTGGATCACGGGCACAGCGGAGTAGCCCTGGTCCTCGATCCAGCAGGCCACGCGCTGCATGGCGTTGCGCATAAAGTTGATATTGATGCCGCCGTAGCCGTGGGCGTTGTAGGGGATGTAGAGGCCAGCGTCCAGCGACTCCAGTAGCCCCCGCAGCACGCGACCACCGAGCACGACAGCCGTCTTGGCCTGAGGGTAGAGGTTGCGCGGGTGGAACTCGGGCGGAGCATGCTCGAAACGCTCGAGGTTCGCAAACCCGAGCATGTCGGCCCCATTCTGGAGGGCGTACGAGCGCAAGTCTTCCTTGAAGCGCTGAGTGTCCATGACGAACTCCTGTCCATTTTGCCCGTTTGGCACTTTGGGCCACTCAGGGCCGGGTGACGCGGGAGCGCAGGGCGCCGACGTCGAGGGCGAAGCGGCTGTCGGCTGGCCCGGCGCCGTCACGATAGCCCTGGCCAATGTACGCCCAGGTGGCCACCGGCCGGTGCTCGACCGACACGCTGACGCCCTTCTCCAGTTGCGCGCTGGTCTGCCCCTGGCTGCTGTGTACGGTGACCTCAAACCACGTGTTAGGCAACACCCGCCCCAGCTCGCGCTGCTGGCCGTCGGCCGCCAGCACGAGGACGCCTTCGCGTTGCCGTAACCGGGCGGGCTGATTTGCATCGCCGATGGTCAAGAGCACCTGCGACTCGCCCTGCTCGAGGCGGAGGCGAAGCTGCAGGGTTACGCTGTCGCCGGCGGCGCGCCGATTCTCGTCGAGGTCGATGCCGGCCGACGCCTCGCCGGCAACCTGCAGCAGGGCCAGACCGGCTTCGCTCAGCGCGGCGACGGCGCCGGGGCGGGTGTCCTCGGGCAGTACGAAGTCGGCTTGTAGCCGGTCCGGGGCACCCGGGTCCAGCAGGACGGCGGGCTCGATCTCCGCGGCCCCTGCCGTGGGAGCCAAGGGCGCTCGCCCCAGGGCTGCGGCCTGGCGGTTGGCGCGCTGCCAGTGCTGGGTCGGCGTCAGGCAGGTCTCCCGGTAGACCGCCAGTTCGCGCAGTTCACCGCGGAAGCGGGGCACGCGACTCGCGGCCAGGCCGGGGCTGCCGATCACGGCCGGCCCGGCCTTCAGGGGCTTCGGCGGCGGCCCTTGGAAAGCCAGCGTCTCAACCTGGCCATTGACCACAAACAGAACCGTCGCGGCGGTCAGATCGACGCTCACGCCCACGTAGTTCCAGCCCTCGCGTTCCAGGCGCAGCTCTGCGACCAGGTTATGGTCGGCAGTGCCCAGGTAGATGTAGGGGCGGTCGCCGACAAGCCCCATCAGAACCCCGCCAGGGGTCGTGGCACAGCGCGAGTCCAGCAGCGCGCCACCCTGGCAGCGCCGGAGCCACGCACCCAGGCTGAAGCCCCTCAGGCCCGGGTCCAGAACCGCAGACGTCGCCAGGCGCTGGCCGCCAGAGAAACGCAGGACTCCCGCCGCCAAGACGGGGCGTTGAGAATCGGGTAAGTTGCTCCGCGGAAATAGATAATAGCGCGCCGGATCCGGCAGCGGAGACACCCGCGCGACCTTGATCGAGCGTTCGTTGAACCCCTGGCTGTAGGAGATCAATGCGGTATTGTCGCGGACCCACATCATGGGGTACATGACTGCCGGCTCGTCAGCGCTGATGCCCACCCCGGCCGCGAAGTCGCTGCCGCCGCCCCGGTTGAAGAACAGAGCCAGGTTCCGGCGGTCGTCGCAAAAATTGCCAGCCGGCCAGTCGTTGTGGACCATCATGAAGCGGTTGCCAGCGGTCGGCAGGACGTGCATCCGCGAGCACACCGTTTCCAGGGCTACGGGCAGGTGCTGGCTCCAGGTGGCCCCCTGGTCACGACTCTCGGAGCAGAGCAGCATCTCCGTGGGCCGCGGTCCACCCTGGCTCGCCGAGCGCAGGTCGTTGTTGCGGGCGAACATCATCACCGTGCCGGAGTCGAGTTCCCATACCGTGGGTTCCCATTGGGCCCAGCTCCGGCCCGGCTGAACCGTGCCCGGCGAGCAGGACCAGGAGCGCCCCAGGTCGTCCGTGTACAGGACCGTGTCGCGCTTCTCCAGGGTCCACCAGTGCTCCAATCCCGCTGGCGCGTCATCGGCAGCGGGTCCCATCAGGGTGGCCGGCGCCAAGACGCGGCCGGAGCGTAGCCGAATCGGGTTCTGAGTGGGGAAAACGCGGAATTTCTTACCGTCCAACAAGACCTCGGGCTGGCCCGCGAAGAGGATACGTTCGTTGACCCAACGAGCGTCGGGCGAGCGTCGGCGAGAAAGGTAGGCGCCGTTGTACTCGTCCCGTGAGTTCTGACTCCACACGGCCCACAACTCGTCCTCAACCTCGATGAGATTGGGCTGCCACTGGGTACCCTTGGCGCAGGGCACGGGATTGGCGCTGTGGGCGGTCTCCGCAAAGCAGGCGACCGGCGCCGACCAGGTCTTGCCGTCGGGGCTGGTGCTCTGGTAGTTGAGCTGCCCGGGCTGGCTCTCTGCCGCCGGCACATTCGCGTTCCACAGACAGAACCAGCGGTCACCAAACCAAGCTATGCTGCTGTCGTGATTGTACTTCAGCCGCTGAGTGTCGGCGTCGTTGACCAGGTAGCGTGTGATGGTCGGCTGGTAGACTTCGTAGGTCCGCCAGGGCGATTCTGCCGCCCCCGTCAGGAGGGCGGAGAACAGCATCGGAACGCAGCCGCGGAGGACGTTGCCCATGGTTCTGTCACTCCGTCGTCGGTTCAAGAGCGGCCAGGAACTCATCCACCCACTGGCAGCGCTCGGCGGGGACTTTGGCGATCATCCGCATGACCAGGTCCTGCACCGCGCCGGGCAGGTCCGGCGCCAAGGTGCTAACCGGAATCGGCGTGTCGTAGGTCAGAGAGTGGACCAGTTGCTGCAGATTCCCTCGGCGGAACGGGCTGTTGCCGGTCAATAGTTCGTAGCTCAGGACCCCCAGAGAGAAGATGTCCGACACGCGGTCCGGTTCGGCATCAGCGAAGGTCTCCGGGGCCATGTACGCCGGTGAACCGATGATGATTCCCGGCAGGGTCAGCGAGGAGCGCAGGCTGGTGAAGCGGGCGATGCCGAAGTCGGTGAGCTTGGCCTTGAGGTCCGCGGTCACCAGCACATTGCCCGGCTTGATGTCGCGGTGGATGATGGCCCGGCGGTGGATAAACTGCAAGGCGCCCGTCACCTGTCGCAGCAGATCCAGTTTCTGGGCCGTGGTCAGGCAGTGATCCAGCGCCAGCCGCTCCAGCGTGCTTCCCTCCACGTACTCCATGAGGATGAAGGGTTGCGCGGTGGGCGTAGTGCCCCAGTCAAAGACACGCACGATTCCCGGATGGTCAATGTCGCTGAGGATGGCGGCTTCTCGGTAGAACCGCCGGTGGGCCGCCCCCCTATCTTCGTGGGCCTGATCCGTCCTCAGGATCTTCATGGCGAACTGCTGGCCCTCCTTCTCCACCAGCAGGACGATGCCCATGGCGCCTGACCCCAGGCAGCGCACTGTCTGGATGCCAGGAGGCACGGGCGGGGTCAGCGCGGTGCTCCCGGTCATCTCCCGTTTGGCGACTGAGGAGGCGACCGCGCTGGCGACTTTACCAAGCAGGACCTCGGGCTCGGCCGGTTTGCTGAGGTAGTCGAAAGCGCCATCCTTCATGCACTGGACCGCCGAGGCCAACTCAGGCTCTCCGGTGATGAGGATGACTTCTGCGTAGGGCCACCGCCGACGACACTCCTTGAGCAGCTCGGGTCCCTTCATCCCGGGCATGTTGATGTCGCTGAGGATGACGTCGTACTCCTGAGTGGCCAGCCGGTCGCGCGCCTCGTCGCCGCGCAACACGGCGTCCACGGAGTAGCCCGCCTCGACCAGCATCCTGGTCAGTATGCGGGACAGCGCCTCGTCATCTTCGGCGAGCAGAAGCTGCCGCATCACATGCGTCGCTGAGACATCCTTGTCCGTCTTGCCGTCTCCCTTTCTTGCCGACCACATCCGAGGCCACGCGGCCCGCGGACGAACGACACCATAATGCCCCAGCTCGGGTTCGGCGAGTTTGTGCGCCGTAACGGCGGGGCTGTTTGATTCTCGCGCGCCGCCGCTTGCGGTTCGGTTCGGTGTCCCGCCTTCAGCCGGTCCCAGGGTGGGGGGATTCCGGCTTCCGCCCTGCGGGCGGCCCAGCCTGTGGCTGGAAAGCCGGTACACC
>CAIZKT010000359.1:0-6933 GCA_903933565.1 uncultured Victivallales bacterium
ACTCGGACACTGCGTCCCCCCTCGTCTATCGACCCACCACGGCGGGCAGGCCCTCGACCCTCTGCGGTTCTTAGACAAGCGAACCCCTACGGAGCTGACTTGCGCCCCCTGGCGCCTCGCGGTTTTTGAGTTTGCCTGTCGGCGGGGTATGTTGGGGCGTTTGTCGGCTCAGGCGGGCAGGCGACGGAAGGCATCTCACAGGGTCAAAGGGAGTTTTACGGTATGTCAACAGCAGACCTCGGTTTGATCGGGTTGGCGGTGATGGGCGAGAATCTCGTCCTGAACATGGAGAGTAAGGGCTTCACGGTGGCGTGCTACAACCGCACCGTCTCCAAGGTAGACGATTTCGTCAATGCCAGGGCCAAGGGCAAGAAGATTATTGGCTGCCGTTCGATCGAGGAACTGGTGGCGAATCTGAAGCGCCCGCGCAAGGTGATGTTGCTGGTGAAGGCGGGTGCTGCGGTCGATGATTTCATCGCGCAGCTTCTGCCGCACCTCGAGGCTGGCGACATCATCATTGATGGTGGCAACAGCCACTTCCCCGACACGATCCGGCGCTGCAAGGCGGTCGAGGCGGCGGGCAAGCTCTACATCGGCACGGGCGTCTCGGGTGGTGAAGAGGGCGCTCTACTCGGTCCCTCGATGATGCCTGGCGGGAGTCCGGCAGCTTGGCCGCACGTCAAGCAGATTTTCCAGAAGATCTGCGCCCAGACGGACGCCGGCGAGCCGTGCTGCGACTGGGTCGGTGAGAACGGCGCCGGGCACTTCGTCAAGATGGTGCATAACGGCATCGAGTATGGCGACATGCAGATGATCTGCGAGACCTACCAGATGATGAAGGACGGTCTCGGCATGTCCAACGAGGAGATGCACTCCGTCTTCTCCGAGTGGTACGACGGCGAGCTGAACAGCTACCTCATCGAGATTACGCGCGACATTCTCGGCTACCGCGATGAGCAGGGCAACGCCGTCGTCGATCTTATTCTGGACACGGCCGGCCAGAAGGGCACCGGCAAGTGGACGGCCATCGCCGCCCTGGACGAAGGAATGCCTTTGACCCTGATCGGCGAGGCCGTCTTCGCGCGCTGCCTATCGGCCATCAAGGATGAGCGGGTTGCGGCCAGCAAGGTGCTCAAGGGGCGCGTCTCCAAGGGGAGCGGCAACAAGGTCGCTCGGGTCAACGACCTGCGCAAAGCCCTCTATGCCAGCAAGCTGGTCAGTTACGCTCAGGGCTATCAGCTTATGCGCGCCGCGGCCAAGACCTACGGCTGGAACCTGAACTACGGCGGGATCGCTCTGATGTGGCGCGGTGGCTGCATCATCCGCAGCCTCTTCCTGGGCAAGATCAAGGAGGCCTTCGACCGCAACTCAGGGCTGACGAACCTGTTGCTCGACCCGTTCTTCGCCTCGATCGTGCGCGAGGCCCAGCCGGCCTGGCGGCGCGTGGTTGGCGCGGCGGTCAAGCAGGGCATTCCGATGCCTGCCGTGTGCAGTGCCCTGGCCTACTTCGACGGCTACCGCTGCGAGCGTTTGCCGGCGAACCTGCTCCAGGCTCAGCGCGACTACTTCGGGGCACACACCTACGAGCGCGTCGACAAGCCGCGCGGCGAGGTCTTCCACACCAATTGGACCGGCCGCGGCGGCTCGACTTCGGCCTCGACCTACGTGGTTTGAGGCGGCGGCGCCGTTCGGTGTCCCGGCTTCTGCCCTGCGGGCAGCCCAGTCTGCGGCTGGAAAGCCGGGACACTGAATCCATGTCGTCTCGTCGAAGGCGAGGCCAATCGCGCTCGCCGATCTTGGAGCCTCGGGCTGGCTTTCCAGGGGGTGGCATTCCTATCTATCGTCCTCTTGCGCGGGGCATGGGGAGGCGGTAGGTTGAGCGGTCGCCGTTGAGGCCTGGCGGAGTAGCGGCCAGATTGGGCCAGATTGAAGGAGCGAGACCATGCGCCGCGTCGCTGTGCTTGTCGCCCTGGGTGTGGCGGGCGCACTGGGGTGTGCCTCCTGCGTCAGCGCGCCGCAGGTGTCGGGGCATCCCTTTCTGCGCGAGAAGCCGCGCATCTTGGTCGACAAGGTGTTGATGGCCGAGAACGACTGGGTGATGACGGCGGCGCAGGTGGCGGAGATCAAGGCCGCGGGCTTCAACGTGGTGAGCCCGCGGCTCGGGGGCACCGACCTGGCCCGGGTGCGCAAGGTTGCGACCATGGTCCAGGAGAACGGCATGTTCTATGTCGCCTGGATGCGCGGCAGTCTGGCGACCAGGACAGGCCTCAAGCACGTCTACCCCGACGGGCACGACTGCGATGTCTATAGTCCCAACTCCGACGAGCTGTGGGATTGGCTGGAGCGGACCCTCGTCGAGCAGGCCCGGATCTCGGCCGAGATCCCCGCCATGGCAGGCTCATTTCTCGACTTCGAGAACTATGCTCGCGGTGGCAGCGGCAACCACTACGACCTTTCCTACGACGAGCGGATTCTGGCGGAGTTCGCCAAGGCCGAGGGGCTGACCGTTCCGGCGCTCACGCCCAGCGAGCGTGCCAAGTGGCTGAGTGAGCAGGGGTTGGAGAAGCGCTTCCGCGAGTTCCAGATTGCCGGCTGGCGGCAGCGGGCGCGGCATCTCCGGCAGGCCGTTGATGCGGTGAATCCGCGTTTCCTGTTGTTGATCTACCCGGCGCCGGGGACCTTGCTGATCACCAGCGCTCTCTACCCCGAGTGGGGCACGGCGCAGGCGCCGTTGGTGCTCTGCGATGCGAGCACGTACGGGCGGCCGACCCAGTTCACCAATGAACCCGAGGCCCTGGCGGCGAATCGCCAGTCGTTGAGCGAGATGATGCGGGTTCCGCGGCAGGCGGGCATTCCTCACGTCTACCTGGGCGGCATTGATCCGGTCTGCGAGGGGGCCGACCCCGAGTTTTGCGCCAAGAACGCCTCCATGATTGCCGCGGTATCGGACGGGTACTGGGTGTTCTATGAGGGGCCGAGCTACGGCAAGGAGCACCCGGAGTACTTCCGCTGGTTCAAGCTGGCCAATGATGACATCAGCAGCGGCGCCCTGACGCTGTGGCAACAGCCGCGCAGCCAGCCCGAGAATCTTGGGGAGACGGTGGTAACGCGCAAGACGGACAAGCGGCAGGTGGGGGTATACAATTCCCGGAGGCTGCTAACCGACGATCTGGAGGCGAGCGGACGGTACGAAGTGCATCCCCTGCGCGGGATGTCACTGGAGTATCTCAAGCAGCTCGATGCGGTCATCCTGCAGAACTTCAACGTCGCCCTGAAGCCGGACGATCCCATCTGCCGCAACCTGCGTGCCTACGTCGAACAGGGCGGGGGGGTGCTGTTCGGCCACGACACGGCCTGGTTCATGGAGAGCCTGTTCCCCGAGATCGCGGTGCGCGGTTTGCCGAAGCACAAGGTTGAAGCGGAACGTCACGTGGTGGATTCGACGCTGGTGGTGTCGGCCTCATTCGCGGCTTTGTCCGGCCTCAAGGAGGGCCAGAAGTACACCACGGAGTTCGGCGACCACATGATCTTCAACCCGGGGCCCAAGGGGACGACGGTGGTCCGCAATCTCTTTGGCGATCCCGTGTACGTTGTTGGCGAGGCGGGGAAGGGGCGGGTGGTCTACTCGGGGTCCTTCTACGGCTACAAGGCCAACTTGAGCAGGCCAGAGAAGGATGTGCTGCTGGGGCTGCTGAATTGGCTCTGCGCTGGCGCGAAGAAGTAGGTTCCCCCGCCGCTCGCTACGGGCGCGTCGCCTCTAAGCCTCTCAGCCGCCGGTGGCGGCGGCGCCGCCGAAAGCACACTTGCCGTACTGCACGGTCACCTTCGGCGGGACGGTCACGCCCTGCTGGGGAGTGGTCATGGCGTCCTGGGTGATCTCGGCCAGGGCCGGGACGGGGACGCTTGCACCGCTCGGCAGGCGCACCTCGACGTACTTCACCCGCGCCAGCATCGAGGTGCCGTTGGTGAAGCTGAACTGGAGCATGGTCACGGCCTTGGCGGCCCGGTCGAAACGGAACAGGCTCTCTTTAAGCAGCAATCCGGGCAGCAGTTGCCGGTTGCCGCCGGGGAGCGCGAAGTCCGCGGACGCGGGGAGTTCCCGCCGCAGCACGCAGGTGGCTTTCTGGGTGTTGAGGCCGAGAATGCCTTCCTTGAGGGCGTCAAAGGCGACCAGTTCGAGCACCTGACCCAGGGCAGAGCCCTGGATGAGTTGGTTTGCCTGTTTCTCCATGAATTCGGCCTGGGCCGGGGCCAGGTCCGCCAGATGCACTTTGATCTGGCCGGCCACCGGGGTGTAGGTGTAGGTGAAGTGGCTGAGGTTCACCTGCAGGGGGATGCCCATGGCCTGCCGGGTGGCGATGGCCACCTGTTGGCTGATCAGCGCGTTGATCTCCGGGCTCTTCACGGGGATTGAAAAGCTCTGCTGGAACAGCGTCTCGTAGCGCTTCAGGGCGGCGCCCAGTTCCTGGCGCACCGTCTTCTCATCCGCGCGCAGCGTACCCATGCCCACCGCGCCGAGCGTCAGCGCCGTCAGCCACACCTGCCAGGTCATCAAGCCGGTCTCCCTGCGGTTACCGTTCACAGTCGGTGTTCGGTTCGCTCAAGCACGGATCGTCGCAATTCCGGGCTCAGACGGATGAAATACTCCGAATAGCCGCCGAGGCGCACGATCAAGTCCGGGTAGTCCTCGGGCTTCTCGCAGGCGCGGCGCAGCATCTCCTGGTCGATCACGTTGATCTGCATCTGCATACCGCCAAGATCGAAATAGGAGCGCACCAGCGCCCTGAGCTGGTCACGTTGCTCAGGGGTGTCGAACATCTCTCTGGAGAAGCGGGCGTTGACGACCAGGGTTCCCGGGGCGAGGTAATGAGGCAGGGCAGCGACGCTCTTGATCATGGCGGTTGGGCCTTTGCGGTCGCGCCCTTGCATGGGTCCAGCGGAGTCCGCGATCGGCGCGCCGCGCCGGCGGCCATCCGGGGTAGCGCCCAGCTGCGCTCCGGCGGCCGCGTAGGTGACGAACATCAGGCAAGACCCGAGGAAGCGACCACCCCGCCAGGGGGCGTGGGCCAGGAGTTCGCGACAGACCAGCGCCGCAATCTGGGCCGCCAGTTGGTCCACCGCGGGCTGGTCGTTGCCAAAGCGTGGACAGCGTTCCAGCCGGCGGCGCAGGGGTTCGCTCTCGGCAAAGTCCGCCGCCAGTGCCGCCAGCAGGTCTGGGCCAGAGACGAAGGCCTTCTCGAACACGGCTTCGCGGACGGCAGCCAGTGAATCGACCACGTTGGCCAGGCCGGCGACGTTCACGACGCTCCAGTTGTAGCGCGCTCCGCCAGCGTTGTACTCCATGCCGTTTTCGATGCAGTCGTCGATGAGCAGGCTGCGCATGGGCTGCGGCCGGAGGCGCGCCTTCATCTCCTGGTCGCGATTGACGTCACGCACAATCTCGGCGATCGCTAGGTGGAGATCCGTGCCGAACGCCGTGAGCAGTTCAGCGAAGCTGGCGCAGTCCGGGAGGTGCTGACGCAGGGTCCGTTCGAGGACCAGCGGCAGGTGGAGTCCGGCGTCGAGGGAACCGACATTGCTGCAGCCGTGAACCATGGTTTCCGTACAGCCGCCGCCGTTGAGCAGGGCGAAGTCCGCCTCCCGCAGGCCGAGGCGCGCCTCGCGCAACGAGCGGCGGAACTCTTCCTCGTTGTGCAGGGCCGGCAAACCGGTGCCGGTGCTGAGCGTCTCCAGCGCTTCTTCCCAGACAGTGTCCGGCATGTCGCGGCGGATGCGCAGTTGGAGATTTGGGCGGCGCATGCCGCGGGCAGCGCGCAGGCAGATGAGAGTCAGTTCGTTGTAGGCGGGGTCGCCATTCGGGGTCGAGCCGCCGATGGTGGCGCTCCAGCCGCTATTGAGGTCGGTATTCTGCCACAGTTCATGGACGCACGCTTCAGCCTCCTCGTAGGTGATCAGCCCCTCGGCGAGGTCGCGACGGTAGAAGCCGATCAGCTCCTGGTCGACGCGCCCGGGGTTGTCGCAGTCGTCCAGGTAGTACACCAGGTTGTACGCGGTGATGGCTTCGGCGAAGGTACGGGCTGGCCTGAAGGGGACGTGCGCCAGGCAGGCGAGAAGGCGGCGGCGGTGTGCGTCCGGGGCAGTTTCTTCGCAGGTGGTGGCGGCCAGGGCCGCAGTCAGCCGACCGTGCCAGGCGCGGATGCCGACGAGCACGTCCAGCAGGCCTTCGCACAGACTCTGGCGCTCCCCGTCGCCGACCGCGCTGGCGGCGGCCAACTTCTCCCGGATGCGGTCATCGTAACGCGCCAGTCCCTCGCGCAAGACGCGGCCGTAGTTCGGGATGCTGTGGGTGTAGCCGCGCCCGCCGACGGTATGCACGGTACGGATGCAGTCGAGCTGTTTCTGCTGTTCGACCATGGCGCGGTCCAGGGCCAGGAGGGTCTCGCGGGTGCGCTCGTCGGCCGTGGCGAGGCAGGTCTGCAGCGCGGCGGCGTTATAGGACCAGGTGAACGAGTAGCTGGGACTGAGCAGGAGGTTTTCGCGCGCCTGGGTATGCGCTCCAGCCGGGTAGAGCCGGGTCCCCGCGTAGGCCGGGATGGCACGGTGTTCGAAGCGCCGCCGGACGGCCCGCGCCCAGCGTCGCAGCGGTGAAGCGTCGGGCAGCTCGAAGTAGCCCGCGGCAAAGGCTTCGCCCAAGCCCATGAGGATGTCGGGATCGGGGAGTGCGTTGTTCCTGCTCATACCGGCCCCCTGCACGACGCGGTCTTCGGCCCCGCCACCGTACGGCTCAACCAAATCTAATGCCGACAAGCCCAAATGATTGTTATTCTTGGTGCAGGGGCCGTTGGGGCGTTGGCCTATACTTTTTCCGATACGTTCTGGTTTTCAGCAGTCGAAGGAGAGGTCTATGGGACTTCGTCATTATTTACAGCAGTC